>WBXJ01000219.1 GCA_008933045.1 Verrucomicrobiota bacterium | reverse complement strand
TTGAAATACCCTCACGCTTTTCTTTAAAATGGACACCCCCATCCCGCCGGAAAACACATGCAGCCCGGGGTTCGTATTCTCACTAGGATCATTGATCCCCAGCCTTGAAGTGAGGATGTCAGTTTTAGTTTCTGTCGAGGCTGCGACGATTTTTCCGACAACTTTCAAGGTCCCAAAAGCGGCATACTTTAATGCCTTAAATGCATAAGCCGCGCTGACTGCATCAAGGATATTGGCATTCAACCGAGCATCCGGCACTGTGCCAGAAGCAAGGGCACTCGCATTCAGGTCGGTCAACCCTTCGCCCGATCCCAAGAAACCCGAAGCGGTCACGTCCCCACTCACGATCGCGCCACCCGTGATATCGACTTTACCAGCCGGGCTCTTGAGAAACGGGATGCCGTTCTCATCCAACAGTTGACGAGCGTTCATCGCGAGCATCGAGTAGGGGACAGCAAAGAATTTGACTCGCGGAAGAATCGTGATGGCTCCCAAGGTAATTTCCACGAAGCGCTCCGACGCATCCGCACCCGTAAAAATAGAGATGATATCCGCAGTGAACGGTTCGCTGTTGTTTTGGCTCCCCTCTCCCAACAAAACACTGAAGTGCCCTTTATCAATCGTCACCGTTTGTCGCTCAGCCCATTTCAGCGTGCCACCGGTAGCTGCGTTGAAGATTCTCAAAACCAACGTCTCGTTCAGTGGAGCGTTATTCCCCAGAGGCACGCCATTGTCATCTGTCAGAAAACCTTGGTAACCGACCTTGTTGGGTGGGTTGGCTGTGGCTTGGGCTCGCGCTTGCGAGGGCAGCATCAGCAGCAGGAGCGCGGCACAAAGGCTCGTGATCGCCATCGGCAACTGGGAGATGGTTTTCATGGTTCCGTTTACTTCCCGTGGTTCTTCAAATTTCATCACTCCAATTCAGGTCTCACAAGCGGGTTCACTTCGGGTCCCAATCATTTCTTCGTCAACGTCGAGATCTGACTCATCCGGTTCAGGCTAAACACGCCACTCAAGCTAAACTCCCGGGCGTGACTTCCTTTTCCGTAAAAGGTCATCACCTCGGAATACACCCCTCCAAAATTCCCTGTCCCTGCCGTCAAACTCGCAAAATCTCCCGCCGGCGCATTAAAGCTCAGTTTGATCGCCCGAGTCACGGTGTAGGACTCGGCTCCTTGCACCTCTACCCCCGCAAATTTGACATCCAAATTATCGTGATCCGGATGGAACGTATGCAAAAACGGGTTCGACGCCTGATCTTTGTAATCCAATGTCACATTGAAAATCATGTTGGTTCCTAACTTCCACTCGCCACTGGTTTTTGACCAAGATGTGTTCGCCTCCGAATACGGCAGGTGAGTCGAACTGATCCGTCGGGCGACCTCCAACCGCGCCGGATCCAACAACGCTTCGCTCGTGGCAACCAGCATGTTCGCCCCTACTCCGGGACCAAAATACACCCGCTGTAACAACACCGAGTTGGTCGTCAGGTTGACTCCGTTGGTCACCGTGATCACATCGGTGGACCTTCCATCGACCACTGTGGTGACGGTGTTCGTGATGCGGATGACCTCCGAATCTCGCGCATCCGCCATCAAAATCAGCCGCAACCGGTAGGGCTGAGCCACGACACCCAGGCTAGTGTTCGTCGCGGTCGCCACATAGGGAGCACCCGCCGCCGTGAACGCCGCCAGCACGGGTTGACCATCCGCACCCTTTTGATAGGTCTTCAGGTATTGACCCACTTGGGTGATCATCGCGTCGCCCACCCATAAGCCTGCGGTGTTGGCCACGGTCGCGGTGATGGGGAGGTCAATCTGCGATAATCCACCCGTATCCGCCAATCGCAGGATCCCAGCATAAAGCGACCCTGCGCTCGCTACCATCGCCGAACGGTTCAACCCTAGGACAATCTCCAACTCTGAGCCGGGCTGACCCTGCGCCGTCAACGTAAAGCTCTTTTGACTGGTTAATTCCGAGTGAGCATAGGTCAGGTTCGTCGTGTTTAATGCACCCCGCACAAGCATCGGCGGCGTCCCAGTGATCGCTGCCTGACCCGCTGGGGGTGTCTCGGAAACCAACAAATCCATCGTCACCGTCCGCGCCGTCGCCGTCTGATTCTTCAACCTCAACGAATACGTCCCTCGACTGTCAGAAAAGTCAATCCCCGACGCACTCGGCAAATCCACCGATACCGGCCCAAAATACCGGTTATAATTCGTCGCACGAATCCAGACCGCCTCACCGCGTTTGACGTTCACACTCCGAAACTTTGGCGACAACACCCGCACCGGGTTGGTCGCCCCCAACTCTCCGCCAGGATACCGATAAATCTCTACGGTCCGTTGCAAGTTAGGCACAGGAGTCAAAAAGAGATCCCATGTCGGTGGGGTGGAGGCAGGGGTCGGGAATCCAATAAAATTGAGACCGCTCGTAGTCCAATCATAACGAGGTGGCACCGGTTTCCCCACGACGTTCCAAGTGTAATCCACAGAACCCGTGTTGCGGACGAGGTAAGCTCCATTGCCATAAAGCCGAGTCAAAGAATCCACCACCACAGCCGAACGGTCCCAGACGGCCCATTGGCTATTAGGGACCGAGGTCTGCTGAGGAGTCGTAGTAAACTGCGCCGTCGAAACCGCAGGTTGCCAAAGCCAAACATCGCTAATGGGCGCACCGTTCGGCACAAGAATCAGGTCATCGAGCGAGACGTGAGAAGCATCGACATGCAAATAAACAGCATTCCAACCGGGCTTCAAAACAAAGCTCTGAGTCTGCCACTGAGCCTGAAGAGAACCGAGCATGCCAACCAGCAAGACAAAGGCACCGATCCAAACCCGAGAGCAATAAAAACAAGATTTCATGGCGTCAAAAAAAACCAAGGGCGCGACAAAAAAAACCCAAGAGGCAGAGAACGATTGTTTGATTCTGTTAAGAAAATACCCTCCCCCCGCGCATAAAGACAAGCACAATTTTCTCCACTCCACACGTCAAAAGCCTGAAAACGGACGTGGTCACCGTTGGCGCGGCAAGACTGGCTGATTTTGAGAAAACTTTAGCAACTTATCTCCGATGCGCAGATTGCGGAGTAATACGAGACGCGACTTGGGCAGCAGGTTTTCTTTAATGGGTTTGCCGATGTTTCTCGTGCCTTTTATCCATGAGTTAACGGGGTGATCCTGGCGCGGTGACTACATTCGACCGATGGTAAAGATAGGTGCAGCCTAGGCTGAGGCTTGTAAGGACGTGCCACAGAGCGTGGCCTTGCAGAACCGCGTCGGGGCCGCTGAAACGTCCGGCGAGGTCGAGTTCGCGGCAGATCACCCCTGCGGTCAGTGTCGCGCCGCTCCAGGCCAGCCAGCGGGGGTCTAGCTTTAGTGAGCTTCGGAATCGGTTCAGCAACGCGAAAAAGGCAACTGTCGCGATGAGGACGCTGAGGACGTTTTTCGACGACATGGACCACTTGTAGAGAAATAGGAGGGAGCTGACAATCACGACGAGCGCGATGAGGATGGGCCAAGTCGGGAGATTGAAAGGTCGGCGTCCAAAGTTCAGTCGGGGAACCCAGAGACCAACATTCAGCGCGATGAGGGTCAACAACGGAGCATACATTGCGGCCACGTCGAGTTGTTGACCGAACCGTGTCAAGGAGGCATGAAAAAGCCCACTCCCCAGGCCGAGGTAGCAGGACGCCAATCCGAAGGTGAGACTAAAGGCGGGTGTCTGGGCAAGGTAACCCGCGCCGCTCGGAGGGGAACGGCGTAAATCGTGCCAGCCAATCGCAAGGACGTAAAAACCGAGAAGGACGTAAGCCAGGTTGGACCATGTGTTGGATCGAGTGCGAACTACCTCGTTGACGTAAACTCGTTCCGCATAAGAGGGGCGTCGAAGTGAGCTGCTCTCCCGCCATCCTGTCCACACATTGCCGCCCGGGTTGCTCTGCGTGATCGCAACCAGAACCACAGTCAGCAACAGGAGTGCGCCCCAAGCAGAGGCGTGGATCCAGGCGGGCCATTCGTAAGGTCTCGTGATGGCAACGTCAGAACCGCTGGCAGGAGGTTGAATCATATCTAAACTCTGGCGTCGTCACCCGGACAATTTGTGGCGCTGGTTGGACGCCACAAATCAAAACAATTTGAGCAATGCAAAATCAGTGAGCCATCGGATGTTCAATAGTTCCAATGCCTTGCTGCACACTCAGTTAGGATTGGAGGCGAGGGTCGGAATTGACCGAACCCGACTTCAAATCCGAAATGAATTTCTCATGTTTTCCGAAAGAGTCAAGACTGCACAGCCACTGAAGATTTCACTGAAGGTGTCCCTCGACCACCGGTGCCCCATCGAGGCCGGTTACTGAAGGTTTTACTGAAGAATCCACTGAAGGTTTTCGCACAAAGAAAATCGTCTTTCCAAGACTCGGATTCCCCTGAACAGCGGGCATTTCACCAAAAATAAAATCACGTTTCCCTCTCCAAAGGGGCTGGGATCGGGCGTTTTCGATTCCGATTCCGACCGCACCCACGTCTCTCTTGGAAAAGATCACCAAGGCCAAGCAGAAGTTTACCGTGGAGTTCCCGTTTCA
>WBXJ01000218.1 GCA_008933045.1 Verrucomicrobiota bacterium | reverse complement strand
GGTTGGTTGATGGGACGATCCGCGAGTTGAAATTGATCGAGGGAATCCAGAACCGTGGGCCCAGTCCACCACGGCATCTTTTGACTGAGGGAGGCAATGTTATCGCCATGTTTCGCCGCGATCGGGATGAAGCATCGGGGCGTGACGCCGAGGCTGGTTAGAAATTCGCGATACTCCGCCTCGATGGCGTTGAATCTTTCTTGTGAGTAATCCTGCAGATCCATCTTGTTGACCAGCACAGCGATCTGGCGGATCCCGAGAAGGTTGAGTAGGTAACCGTGGCGACGGGATTGTTCTTGCACCCCTTCGTTGGCATCGATGAGGAGAAGCGCGGCCTCAGCATTGGCAGCACCAGTCACCATGTTTTTCAGGAATTCTTTATGTCCTGGCGCGTCGATGATGACGTATTGGCGTTTCTTGGTTTGGAACCAAATTTGAGCGGTGTCGATGGTGATGTTCTGGTCCCGCTCGGATTGAAGCGCATCCATCAAGTTGGCCCACTCGAAGGGCACGCCGCGACGCTCGGCGATGAGCTGAAGTTGTTCAAGCTTGCCTTCGGCGAGCGAGCCAGTGTCGTGGAACAAACGTCCGACAAAAGTAGATTTGCCGTGGTCAACATGACCGACGATGACGATTTTGAGTTGTTCGGTAGGGGCGTTGGTCTGCATGAAAAAAACGGTTTAAATTTCGCCAACAATCGGCGACATCTTCACGGGGTCGGGCTTACATATAACCGTCGCGGCGCAGTTTCTCGAAAGCGTCTTCGCTTTCCTTGTCCTGCGCACGTCCTGAACGCTCAGCGGTCTTGGTATGACGAAGCTCCTCGATGATCTCGCGCACGGTGCTAGCTTTGGATTTGATGATCCCTGTACACGGAGCACAGCCGAGGCTACGGTAGCGTTCGCCTTGTGCATTGGAAAAATAGAGTGGGATAATCGGCATGTTTTCGCGTTCGATATATTCCCAAATATTGAGTTCCGTCCAATGCAGGAGGGGGTGGATGCGGATGTGCGTGTCTTTATCAAAATCAGTTTTGAACTGATCCCAGAGTTCAGGAGGTTGATCTTCCACATTCCACTCCATGTTTTTATCACGGGGGCTGAAGTAACGTTCCTTGGCGCGGGTAGGCTCCTCATCGCGACGCACGCCGACGATGACGCCGGTAAAATGGTGTTCTTCTAACACTTTTTTAAGGCCATCTTTTTTCAGCGTGCCGCAGCACTCGACCCGGGTAGCCTTGCCATTCGGGAACGTGATTCCTGTTTTGAGAACCTCTTCGTTTTTGCCGACGATCAAATCCAATTTCCACTCGCGTGCCAAGCGATCGCGATACTCGATCATGGATGCAATCTTGTAGGTCGTATCCACATGCACGAGCGGGAAAGGGACATGACCGAAAAAAGCTTTTCGCGCCAACCAGAGGAGCACGGTCGAGTCCTTACCAATGCTCCAAAGCATCGCAAGATTCTCAAACTTGTTGAAAGCCTCGCGCATGATGTAAATGCTTTGCTGTTCGAGTTTAGAAAGGTAATCCATGAAAAAATCGTCGTGTTATCAATTGTAAAATCGTTGGCTCGGAGTCTGGCCTAAGTCGCCTTCCGCATAAAAGTATGGATGCCGCACTCCGTTTTATTGAAGCCTGTCCACCGGCCCGCTCGCTCATTCTCTCCGGCTGCTTCCTTGTTGGTGCAAGGCTGGCAACCGATGGAGCGGTAGCCTTGGTCGTGTAACGGATTGTAAGGGATGTTGTGCTCGTGCAAATATTTCCAAACACCGTCTCGGCTCCAATTAGCCATCGGATTGAGCTTCACAATGTGGCGGCCCGTGTTCTCATCGAACACATAAAGCTCGATGATCCCGATGCCAGTCCGCGTGTCAGATTGCTGGCGACGTAAGCCCGTGATCCAACAGCCCAGATCGGTCAATTTGTTCTGCAAAGGCACAACCTTACGAATCGTGCAGCACAGGTCGGGATCGTGCTTCCAGAGTTCGGGGCCATTGGCGGTGGCTTGCTGCTCCAGGTTCAAGTCAGGAAATAGGGGTTCGATCGCATGCCCGAAATGTTGCTCAAGTCGCTGGCGCAATGCCACGGTCTCAGGAAAAAGCAGGCCGGTGTCGATGGTGAAAACGGGGAACGCAAATTTGTGGAGCCGAGCAAGATCCATCATGACCAAGCCCGCGCCTTGAAAACTCGTGCCGATGCCGGCCTTGGTTCCAAAACGATCCCAAGCCCACCCGAGAATATCCTCGGTTGACGACGCGTTAAAACGCTCATTGAGCTGCGAGATTTCTTCCGTCGTGATCATGCCAAAAATTCAGACCCGCCCCGAGGGGATTCACCATCATGCATCAGTTCTGTGCGACCGTCTCCTTCAACACAACGCGCACACACCAATCTCCAAACCGTTCCGCCCCCACGCGTTCCGCAGCAAACTGCGTGAGCAATGGCCTAAGTTCGTTGAGGATTTCGGCTTCTCGGAGGTTTTCCTTATACAAACGGTTGAGCCGAGTGCTGGATTCATTTCCGCCTAGATACAATTGATATTTGCCCGGTGCTTTGCCGACGAAGCCGATCTCTGCCACATAAGGCCGTGCGCAACCATTAGGGCAACCCGTCATGCGAATGACGATTTCTTCATCCGCCAAGCTGACCTCGACTAACAGTTGCTCGATCTTTCCCAACAACGCCGGGAGATAACGCTCAGATTCCGCCAACGCTAGGCCGCACGTCGGCAACGCGGGGCAAGCCATCGAAGCTCGGCGTAAGATGCTGGCTTGATTCTCCACAGCCACACCGTGAGTCGCCAGCAGTTGCGTAATTGCTGCGCGATTCTCCGGCTTGATGTTCGCCAGAATAATATTTTGCGAAGGAGTCAAACGCACTTCAGGCCCGTATTGCTGAACCAACATGCGTAACGCCGTCTTCAAAAGGTAACCCTCCGCGTCCTTGATACGGCCGGATTCGACAAACAGCCCCAAGGAATCCAACCCATCTAACTGGCGCGTCCAACCAAAATTGTCGCCTTGTTTTTCAAAGGTATAAGGTCGGGCTGCTGGAAGTGCGTATCCTAAACGGGTTTCCAACTCCTGCCGGAACCAAGCCACGCCTTTCTCCTCCAGCACATATTTCAAGCGTGCATGGCGGCGATTTGTGCGATCGCCAAAATCCCGATGGACTGTGAGCACCGCCTTTGACACTTCAACCAATTGCTCGCGACTTAAAAAGCCGACGACGTCCGCGAGTCGAGGAAAGGTCTCCGCGTTGCCATGGCTCATGCCCAGCCCACCACCCACCGCCAAATTATAACCCACCAAGTGCCCACCCTCCACGATGGCGATAAAACCAAGGTCGTTCGTCAACAGATCCACATCGTTCAAAGGTGGAATCGCAAACGCGACCTTGAACTTGCGCGGCAAATACGTTTTTCCGTAAAGCGGATCCTCAAAATCTTTGATCTCAGGATCTTCTAAGTTGAGCTGCACCCCTTCAACCCAGATCGCGTGATACGCTTTTGTCTTTGGAAGTAGGGCTTCGGAAACGCTGCGGGCATCCTCGCGAACTTGGAGGGAACAGGCGTTATTCACCGGCGCGGGCGGTGCCATCACATTACGATTTACATCTCCACACGCGGCCAAGGTATCTACCAACGATTGGTTAATCGCCTTCATCAGCGGTCCCAAGCCCGTCTTGACCACACCATGAAATTGGATGCTTTGGCGACTGGTCAAACGTAACGTGTTATTCGCCTGCTGCGTGGCGACATCGTCAAACTTCAAATATTGCTGGGGCGAAAGCACACCTCCCGGGATACGACCCCGGATCATAAACATGTAGTGCTTGGCCACTTTTCGTTGATCCCGATCATCCTGTTGGTAGATTCCGTGAAACTTCAAAAACTGGATATCATCCTCGGCAAAACGATCTGCCGCCGGATCAGCTAAGACCGCGCCAATCGTCCCCGCGAGGGTCGGTATGGCCTGTTTGATGACCTCGTTATGGGTCAGTTTCCGTGCGGCCGATACAGGATTTTCAATCATAAGTAACCTACTAAAGATTAGTAAGTATACCACATACCCCTCTCGTGTCAACTGTCCTTCGCCCGTTTTGCCTTGGGCGTCCTGATTCGGTCGCTCACTCTCGACGCTTGAGTTTGTCCAGTTTGCGGTCAAGCTTCTGGGGTGAGATCGACTATTCGCGTGTCAGTGGATGAGAGCCAATTCCCCGGGCGGGTGACCCAGGAGATTCATGCGAGCCTCGAGAGACGGGAGTTGAATCACAAATTTTTGTATGACTCTGTGAAGCAGGCTGAAAAATGGCTGTCAATCCATGAGGCTTTTTCGCCGGCTCGAACCGATCCGGATTGTGTGGCGACTTATGATCGCGCCTTTCGTGATGTCGCGAGTCGGTGGAAGTCTCCGGCGGTTTCAGTCGTCGGCCTAGGTTGTGGTGGTGGCCATAAGGAGGTGAGGCTGGTGGAATTGCTAACCGCTACAAAGGTGGCGAGTTCGTTCGTTGCTGCGGACGTGAGTTTGCCCTTGGTTTTGGCGGCGAGGCAACGGTTCGCAGAAGCAAGCAGACGTAATCGTTATTCGGGTGTTTGCGAAGGT
>WBXJ01000217.1 GCA_008933045.1 Verrucomicrobiota bacterium | reverse complement strand
CGTGCAGTGGGTGTAGCTTCGTCATCGCCTCGGTCGTAGGTAGAATAGTAATAGGGAGTGAAAGCTTCGAACTCGGCCGCGCACGTATCGACCAGCCGATAACTTGGCACCAAACCGATTCGTTTACGCTCGCTACGAACCGCATCCTCAGTTTGTCCGGTCAAGTGAGCAATCTGCCGGTCGGAAAAACCCAGCGATTTTGCTCTGGCCAACAAGTCAACATTCATCAAGGAAACGGTAGCAGCATCGGCCAAAACGCAAAGTGCAAAATCCTCCGCAACGATTGCGTTGCTAATGGGATGTAAGTTTCTGACTGGTGTTTATTGTAAATGAATTTCACCGCCGATGCTGACGTCAAAACTCTGGAACAAATTTTAACATCATGAATACTCGATCTATCTGTCATTTCGCCGCCTTAATCCTTCTGGCTTCGTGCAGTGGAGTTTTCGCCGTCGATCCTCCTAACAAGCCAGCTACCCAACCTCGCACGGGCCAAACGAGCACTTTTGGCAATCAGACGACCACACGACGGTCCGATGGAACCACCACAACCACACGACCTTTTGGAACCGGTAGCACGACGACCGAGAGAAGCAAGGACGGCAAGGTGAACACAGGCCAAACGAGCACTTTTGGCAATCAGACAACCACACGATGGTCCGATGGAACCACCACAACCACACGACCTTTTGGAACCGGCAGCACGACGACCGAGAGAAGCAAGGACGGCAACGTGAAGACCGGCCAAACGAGCACTTTTGGCAATCAGACAACCACACGATGGTCCGATGGAGCCACCACAACCACACGACCTTTTGGAACCGGTAGCACCACTGTCGAGAAACCCGGCAAAAACGGCACCTTCCCGAAGCAGCGTTAGTCAAACGCCCCCCGAACTCGGAAAGTCGAATTGGCTTGAAACTAGGGGGGTCATGGCAAAAAATGTGAGTGATGAATGCTCACACAACCGCCAGTGTGCCTCCGACTCTCCAATCACTGATTGAGTTGGAGATGCAATCGGGCGAACGGGTGGTCTGGATGGATCAACCTATCCCGAGTCGGTTGGCACACTCCACCTGGCCGATTGTCGTTTTTGGCATGCCGTGGACGATTTTTGCGGTGTTTTGGATGGTTGGGGCTTCTTGGGGTACTTCCCAGATGCAAGGGCCGAGCGGTTTCAAATTCTTTTCGTTGTTTGGACTGCCCTTTGTGCTCATCGGTGTTGCGATGCTCTCGAGTCCTTTTTGGGTTCGACGCTCTGCGCAGCGGAGTGCTTATGTCCTAACAGATCGGCGGGCAATTCTCTTTCGCGCCAATTGGCGGGGAGCGGTGAATGTAAGGTCCTTTAACCCTGACCAATTGACGAACATCCAGCGCGTTCAGGAACGGGATGGTTCTGGAGATGTCATTTTTGCTCAGGATATTCCACGGGATAACGATGGGAATCGCGTTTCCAGGAATGTCGGATTCCTTGCGATCCGCGAGGTGAAAGCTGTCGAGGAGCTGGTTCGAGTGCTGGCGCAGAGCAAGCGATCCTGAATTCTCAGTTGACGCCGTTCTGTTGACTTGTAGGATTCGCCCCTTGGTGCCAACGGGCACCACGCTTATTTACTAAATTATGGCTGTTAAAGTTGCTATCAATGGTTTTGGCCGCATTGGACGTTTGGTCTTTCGTGCCATGGTTGAACAGGGTCTGATCGGCAGTGAGGTGCAAGTCGTCGCAGTCGGCGATATTGTCCCCGCCGATAACTTGGCTTATTTGCTGAAGTATGATTCGACCCAGGGTCGTTTCAACGGGACCGTAGGTTCGAAGAAGTCATCGGCTGACAAGTTGGAGGATGATGTTCTGATCGTGAATGGTCAGGAGATCGCTGTGGTGTCGGCTCGCGATCCATCAGGATTGCCCTGGAAAGCACTGGGCGTGGATGTCGTGATCGAATCGACGGGCCTTTTCACCGAAGCTGAGAAAGCTAAGGGCCATCTAGTAGCCGGAGCAAAAAAGGTCATCATCTCCGCTCCGGCGAAGAACGAAGATATCACCGTGGTGATGGGTGTGAACCATGAGAAATACGATCCGGCAACCCACCATATTATTTCTAACGCTTCCTGCACCACGAATTGTTTGGCTCCCCTCGTCCACGTGCTGTTGAAGGAAGGGTTCGGGATCGAAGAGGGTCTGATGACCACGATTCACGCCTACACCGCCACCCAAAAGACGGTGGACGGCCCTAGCAAGAAGGATTGGAAAGGTGGCCGTAGTGCTGCGATCAACATCATTCCTTCAGCCACCGGTGCTGCACGGGCCGTCGGCCTGGTCTGTCCCGAGGTCAAAGGAAAGCTGACAGGGATGGCTTTTCGCGTGCCGACCCCCACCGTTTCTTGCGTTGACTTGACCGTGAAGACGGTGAAAGACACCTCGTTCGCAGAAATTTCCGCAGCGATGAAGAAAGCTAGCGAAACTTACCTCAAGGGCATCCTTGAATACACCTCGGACGAAGTGGTCAGCACGGACTTCATCCATTCTCAATCCTCGTCAATTTACGATGCGGGTTCCGGGATCGAGTTGAATAAACGGTTTTTCAAGCTGATTTCTTGGTATGACAACGAGTGGGGCTATAGCAACCGCGTGGGAGACCTGCTGAAGTTCATGATTAGCAAGGGCCTGTAATCTAGGGCAAATTATTTCGAGGCGGCGATCTGCGAAGGTCGCCGCTTTTTTATGGATTCGCTCCTAACCAACGGCGGATGGATTCGGCTTTGGGATGATTAGGTTCCACGGCCAGAACGCTGCGATAGTGGTCACGGGCTTGGGCAGGACGACTGAGGTGTTCAGAATAAATCGCCGCCACTGCGAGGTGCAATCGTGGTTCCTGAGGAGCACTTTGCAGTCCGAGTTCTAATTGCTCAACGGCATCGAGGAAATAGCCGGCGGCCTCGAGGGTGAGCGCGAAGTTGTAGCGAGCGTCGATCGAGGAAGGGTCGAGTTTCACCGCCCTTTCACCCGAGGAAAGTGCCAGTGGCCAAGCCCGCGTTTGATAGCCCGCAAGGCCGAGGTTGTAGACCGCTTCAAAATAGGAGGGGTCTTGAGACAGTGCTTGTTGATAACCCGCGACCGCTTCACCGAATCGTTGCGCTTGATGCGCCGTCAGACCTTTGAGGAAAAAGGGTTCTGCCGCAGCTCGATTTCCGGGCTCAAGCGATACGTTCAACCCAAACGGATAGCGGAGGATTATTTTCGGTTGAAGCGGCGGAGGGGTCGACGACTGAACCACAGGGGGCGGCGTGGCTGTAGCCTGTTCTTGAGGTGCTGCGACGGGATCAGATCCTTTAATTTTTTGGCTGAACCACCGGATCGGGTTTGACCTCTGCCAGATCGAAGGGCCGTCTTTGGCGGGTTCCCGTTGGGCCGAGCGGATGAGTGGGGCGATTGGCTCCACGCGTGGAGGCGCGTTGGTAGGGGCCGTGGCGACCGGAGGAACGGGCGTGACCTCCTCGCGGACCGGAGTCGTCACGAGCGGCGGTAAGACTGCCTGCTTGGGTGGAGGAGGCACGACAACAAGCCGGGGAGTGGGATCGGTCACCAGAGCCGGTTTCACCTCGGGCTTAACGAGGGCAGTAACGTTGGTCCGGATCACCACCGCTACTGGGATGTTGGTGATTACTTTGACGGGAGCCTCTACGGGTTTAGGCACGACCGGCGCAGGCGCAACAACAACGGCGGGCTTGTTGGTTATGACGGTTATCGCCGGAGGATTCGTGACGGCGATACTAACAGGTGGCGATGGGGGAGCCGGTTTGGGTTGTAATTCGATTTCCAGCCGTTGGATAGTCTCACGCACCGCCGCTACTTGTGCCGATTCAGGCTGCACCCGCACGTAGTGACGATAATGCTCCAATGCCAGCGGTTTTGCGTTGAAATAATGATGGCTCACGATTGCCAAATTCAGCAAGGCTGGCGCGTAGTCAGGTTGCACCCCAAGAGCTTGATTGAACCATTGAGCGGCCGCTTGAGTTTTGCGTTTCTGCAACTGTACGACCCCGAGATTATTCAATGTCTCGGGGTTCTTCGGCTCAAGCCGGTGCGCATTTCCAAAAGCCCGCTCGGCATCGTCCCATTTTTTCTGACGTAAAAACGCGGTGCCTAAACGCGACCATCCGTCGGTGGAGGTTGGCATCAGTGATGTGAACGCACCCAACTCAAGAGCAGCCTCGGCAGCCCGATTGTTCTCCAATAAAATCACGCCCAAATTGTAGTGAGCTGCGCCTAAATTTTTGTCCAACCGCAACGCCTGTTGATACGCAGCAAACGCCTCATCCGACTTACCAAGACCATGGAGTGCAAGCCCGAGGTGATTCCAACTCTGTGCATGATTCGGCAATAGCTCGGTGGCACTGCGAAGACGGTCAACAGCTTTCTCGAACTGGCCCTCGTGAATCAGCCGTTCGCCTTCGAGCAGTGCCCGAGGGCCGGCCGGTTGACACCCTGTCAACCCCAGCAACCCAAGACTCAGCAACCCGATTCGCAGGGTGGCACAACGCGAGCAAGGGAATAGAACCAGCATGATGCTTTCAAGTAGACCATCCAAACCACACACCGTCAAGAATTGCTCGGACACTGTCGCGT
>WBXJ01000216.1 GCA_008933045.1 Verrucomicrobiota bacterium | reverse complement strand
TCAAAGAACAATCCGGAAAGCTTTCGCTCCCCTTAAAAATTTACACTCACACCTACCTCTTTTCCTCTCCACCACCACTTCAGAGGACACAAAATCACGCCGATCTTTTTCCACCGGCTATCCCCACTAACTCGTTTTCTTCCAACAATTAAGACCCTAGCTCACCCTTCTCTTCACCGTCAACCGCTTTCTGCAACTTTTTGATTCTTTTTTCTCCTCGCCCTTCAGCCCCGAATCATTCGCAGGACGGACACATTACTCTGATCCCTCTCTCCCACAAGTTCTTTTTACAGAAATCTTTTGCGCTCTTTCGAGAATCGGTGATTGCAGCACCCTTTAAAGCCTTGTTTACGCCTTGCCCGCTTGAGTTTTTACGTAATTGATGATTTTTTCCTGATCTCCGCGAGCACTCCAGATTTGTCGTAGGAAATCGGCGGGATGGATATTTACGCTTCGGAGAAATGCACGATCGCCACCACAGCAATACATCAGTTCTTTAGGCATTTCACCACGAAGTTTAGCTTCGGCCTTTTGAATAATGCGCGGAAGCCAAGCGAAGCCCGCCAATACTGCGGTTTTTGCTGGCAGCAGGCTCATATCAATGTTTTTGGTGCTTTGTTGGCCTTTTTGAATGGTTAGAAAATAATCACGACGTACGGCGGTGATGAGGAGAGTGGTTTCGTAGCTAGGATCCCCTCCTTGGGCATGATCCTCAACGAGATCCATCAATTCTTGCTCGCTGCAACCAATGCTCGCTAAGAATTGCAAATCGACAGCAGGAATGGGGTTTCCTGATCTGGTGGTGGTGGTGCGGTACCATGAACGGGTTGCTTCAAAGACTGTGCTAAAATGGCTGGGCCAAGTGTAATTTGACATCACCGTATTGTAGTTCGGGTCGGCTTAAAACGCGAGTTTTGAGAGTGTAGCTACCTGATTTTTAGTCCCCAGAAAAATAGCTTTTCTCTTAATGCTTGCGGTTGTATGATGGCTTTGTGCCCTCGTTTCCTTATCGATATTTCATTCGATTATTGAGTGTGCCTTGGTGTGCCTTTCTCACGTGTGTCGGAGTGGCGCAGACCCCACCTGTAGCTATTACTGTGCCGGCGTCGCTTCATTTTATGGCGCAGCATTGGGAGAGGAACGAGGGGCTACCTCAGAATTCGGTTACCTCGATTGTTCAAGGTCAGGACGGTTATCTTTGGCTGGGGACGCTTAACGGGTTGGTTCGTTTTGATGGGGTGCGTTTTAAGGTGTTTCGATACCCTGAGGCTCGAGGGTTGCTGAGCAATCGGATTCTGCAGGTTTGGATGGATTCGCAGGAACGGCTTTGGATCGCAACGGAGGGGGGAGGGTTATCGTTTCGTAACCGAGCAGGCGATTTTGTAACGGTGACAGTGCCGGCGAGCGGTGACTCATCTTATGTGGTTTCGATCTGTGAGGATTTTGAGGGAAATGTTTGGTGGACGAGTTCGAGTGGTCGGCTGCATCGGTATCGTGCGGGTCGGGTTGAGGAGGAGACCTCCAGTTGGGGTTTGGAGTGGTATTTTTGCATTACGATCGCTCAGGATGAGACGGGACCGCTGAGTATTGGAACCAACCAAGGACTGCTGGTTTGGCGCGACGGACGGTTTAGGATTCCTTCCGAGCTTCAGCCACGACTCACGGAGAGCGTTACGATTCTCCATCGAATTCCCGGAGGCGGTCTCCTAGCACATTGCGGTTCTCGCGTCTTGGAACTCCAGAAAGGCGCGATTCATCGAGTGGTTGATTCGCAGGCAAAATCCGACGTGTCGGCTTTGGCGAAGGATCGTCAAGGGCGAGTCTGGATCGGCAGCTATTCCAATGGTCTCCGCGTGAGGAGCGGGACGGCTGCACCAGTGACTATTGGGCGCAACGAAGGTTTGTCGCACGAGGTGATCCGATGTCTTTACGAGGATCGCGAAGGTAACATGTGGGTGGGAACGTATGGGGGTGGACTGAATCGCTTGCAGGAAGGTGCCTTTCGCACGTATATCCCCGCATCTGGAAGGGTGAGCGATGTGATGCTTAGCATTGCGGAAGCTGAGGACGGTTCGATTTTCATTGGCACCAACGGTGATGGAATTATGCGATGGGATCCTGACAACCCGAATGCCCAACTCGGCGTTAAATCGGGGCTTGCGGGTGCGCATGTCTGGAGCGTGCTTAAGGATCGAAATCACGTGGTTTGGGCTGGCACTTGGGGCATGGGCCTTTTGCGTGCGGAGGGCTTAGAGTTCAAAACTGTGCCCGACACCGAGTTTTTTGGGGATGTGGTGCTGGCGAGTTATGAGGCACCGGATGGCACGTTATGGTTTGGCGGAGAAGCCGGGTTGGCAAGTTGGGATGGAAACCATTTTCAGTTTTTCTCGAAGCAGAATGGTCTCACCCATTCGGATGTCCGAGGGATGGTTGTGGATAAAGAAGGAACGTTGTGGGTGGCAACTAATGGCGGCGGTTTAAATCGTTACAAGAACGCCCAATGGACCGCGATACGGCAGAAGGATGGGTTGGCGGGAGATTCTGTGTGGTCACTGCACTACGACGCTGAGGGGATTTTGTGGGTCGGGACTTTTGGAGGAGGTCTGAGCCGGATCGAGCATGGCGTGATTCAGAATTTTACCACAGCCGAAGGACTGCCTGAGAACGTGATCTGCCATATCAACGAGGATGATATGGGCTACCTTTGGTTGAGCACTTACAACGGGGTTTGCCGAATTTTAAAGTCGGCACTTAAAAACTACCGATCTGGCCAAGGGGAGGCGTTACCTTGGTTCACCTATGGGAAGTCTGAAGGGATGCCGACTCGTGAATGCAGCGGTGGTTTTCAACCCTCTGGGGTCAAGCTGCGTGACGGGCGGCTCTGTTTTCCGACAGTCAAAGGGCTGGCAGTGGTGGATCCAAGGCGAGCCCTCGTCAATAGCCAACCCACCTCGGTGCTCATCGAGGAAACGTGGTTGAATGGTGAGCTGCAACCTGTCCTCGGCCCGCGCACGGCACTTCGGGTCGAAGCGGACCAAAAGCGCGTCGAGTTTCGTTATACGGCGCTGAACCTTACTGCGCCGGAAAAAGTGCGTTTTCGCTACCGGATGAAGGGTCTGGAGGATCGTTGGGTTGAGGCTGGAACGCAGCGATCGGCTTCCTACAACCATCTTCCCGCAGGACAATATGTATTTCAGGTGATCGCCGCGAATAGCGACGGGGTATGGAACCCGCAACCGACCGTGCAAACGGTGATATTCGTGCCGCCGTTTTACCAATCGATGTGGTTTGTCGTTCCGGCGATCCTTGGAGCGGTGGGCGCATTAGGATTTATCATCCGTGCATTTGCACTACGCCACTATGGTCAGCGCATGGTTCTTTTAGAGAAACTGAATGCAATCGAACAGGAACGCGCCCGCATTGCGAAGGATATCCACGATGATCTTGGTGCGAGCCTGACGCAAATCCATTTGCTCTCCGAGCTTGCTCATGGCGACCTCGGGCAACCGAAAGTAGCTGAGGCCCATCTGCGTAAAATCTCCGATACAGCACGCGCCCTCACGCGAGCCATGGACGAAATCGTCTGGGCTGTGAATCCGCACAATGACACGTTGGATTCGTTGATGACTTATATGACGAAGCATTCTCATGAATATCTGGGTGCCGCTCATATCAGGTGCCGACTTGATATCCCGACATTGCTACCCCAATGGCCTGTCAGTTCGGAGACGCGGCATCATCTCTTCATGGTGTTGAAGGAATCTCTGAATAATATCGTGAAGCATGCGCAGCCCACGGAGGTCTGGCTTCGCGTCACACTGCATGAGCGGGCGTTCACTTTAGCCATCGAGGACAACGGTTGTGGCATGAAAAAAAGCCACCTGCTTGCCAACGCGGTGGATCGGATCATGGGGGGGAACGGTTTGGGGAACATGCATCAACGCATGAAAGAAATTGGCGGTGTGCTGAGTGTCGAATCCAACAAGCCAAAAGGGTTGATCGTGCGGATCAAAATGGAGGTTCTGCCCGCAGAACGTTCTGCCAAGTGATCTTGCTTGCGTTAGGTGCTTCTAGGTGTATTTAGAGGTTCCCATGTTCGAACAAGCCTTCAAAAACATCGACGACGTTCTTTGGAAAGACGCCGGCTGCACCAGTGAACTCGATTACACCGAGCAAACTTCCTGGCTCCTTTTTCTGAAATACCTCGATGGCCTCGAAGGCGACAAGGCCACTGAAGCCGCGCTCGACGGAAGGAAATACTCTCACATCCTCGATGAACCTTATCGCTGGGAAATATGGGCCGCGCCCAAGGGCAAGGATGGCAAGATTGATCACAACACGGCTCAGACCGGCGATGACCTACTCGCCTTCGTCAACCAAAAGCTTTTCCCCTACCTGCACGGTTTCAAGGCCAAGGCCACCGGCCCGAACACCATCGAATACAAGATCGGCGAAATCTTCGGCGAGATAAAGAACCGCATCCAGAGCGGCTATAACCTGCGCGAAATCATCGACCTTATCGACCAACTCCGCTTCCAGTCCCAGACCGAGAAGCACGAACTCTCGCACCTCTACGAGGCCAAGATCAAAAACATGGGCAACGCCGGGCGCAACGGCGGCGAGTATTACACCCCGCGCCCGCTC
>WBXJ01000215.1 GCA_008933045.1 Verrucomicrobiota bacterium | reverse complement strand
GGGTTGATGTACAACTAGTATTACTAGCCGGCAAGCGAAATGATTTGAAGATGTTTACGACGGGATTAGCCACGGCCTGCCACAGCCAAGCGGCCGGCAAGCGATTGGCCTGCGGATTAAGATCGCCAGGAATACTTTCTTGGTCTCCTTCACCCAGAGTCCTCGGCGGACTGCTTCAGTGGGCGCGGCAACATGTCGCCGGGAGTTATGCAATCTCAATGGTGTGTGTGATCTTCAATTTGCCTTGCTCCACCTCTATGGCGCGGGCGTCTTCCAACTCCTCCGGTTTCGGTTGAGGTGGCGGCAATCCACAGCATTTTCATTGTTCGATCTGCTCGTCGTCATCGCCATCTTTGCAATTCTGACCACCATGCTCCTGCCTGCACTGAGTAAGGGAAAGGATTAAGCGTAGGCCATTGCCTGCATCAACATCCTAAAATCGATCGGACTCCCCTCGGTATTTTATCGGAACCACGCCGAGGATCGCTTTCCGCCACGGATGGTCAAAGGTAGCGATCGTGTCTTGGCGGGGACGCAATTTGCTTGGGTGGTCAACGCCGGGAGCCTCAACAGCTACGCACCCTTGGACGCCACCCGCCGACATCTGAATCCGTATCTGGGTTCCTACGGACCAACCAGCCAGATGGAAGTGGCGCGATGCCAGAGCGAGATGAAGACAACAAGCAGCTATGATGAACGCGGTTCATCCTTCCCCAATAATTGCCACACCGATCCAGCGCTCCAGACCCTCGGCCTGACGGATGGCCAACGGCGAAAGCTGCAAAGGTTCCGACATTCATAATCCCTCCAGCATGGTTACGATTGGTGAAGCCGGCTGCTTTTTTCCGCCGTGGAATGGTGCTCGCGGTCCGGCGGAGGAATATCGTCATTCAAAATACCTTGATCACCCTTGGAACATCACCTTTGCGGACCGTCACGCGGCGTTCACCCGCATCCTGCTGACCAATGGGGTCCAACTGATGTTCACCGCCAACTACACATTCGATCCCACAAAGTAACCCCGATTTGGCGTGAAAGTGAAACGGCTTTTGTGGTCACTGCTGCAATCACTTCGCTTTTGCGACCGGAGGCGGTGCCGGGGTTTGAGTTGCGGAATGCAGTCCGGTCACTGGTGTTGATCTGAGACCGGAAAGTTTAATAATTCTCTGTTCTTTGGCAAGGAGCACATGGTCGCGCATGATCTTTTCCGCGCGATCAGGATCCCCACTGGCCAAAGCTTCTGTCACTGCCCGATGGTGGGGCACCTCCGCCTGGGAGGTTGAGTAGGGGAGATCGAGCGCCATACCGACTTGAAAACACCAGCGCACGAGATCGTGAGTTCCAAGCAGGCGGGACAGCATTCGGTTACAACTCAAGCGCGCAATTTCGGCGTGAAATTTGCCCTCCGCCTGTACAACTTCCCGCCAGTCCTTTGACGACCCTTTCATATTCTCGGGCAGGTGGACGTCGAGCTCCACTGCCATTTTTTCGAGGCGAGCGATGTCGTCAGGCGTGACGCGCTCACAAGCCAAGCGAGCAGCCAATCCTTCCAGCACGGCGCGAACATCGCTTAGCTCACAGAATTCCTCCAAGCTGATCTTGCGTACAAAAGTGCCAGCGCGATGGACTCGGCGAAGGACCCCCGCAGAAACCAAGCGTTCAAAAGCTATCCGCACTGGAGCACGGCCCATCCCCAACTTTTTGGCAACGGATTCCTCCCCGATTTTTTGTCCCGGGAGCAAGTCTCCTTGCTGAATTTGTTTTGCAATTTCAAACGCGCACCGGTCGGCTTGGGGCGTCACCTTGGGGCGTTTAATTTTTTCAGAATCATAAATCATGAAATGAGTGTACTTCTGAATCCAGTCGCAGCCAAATCTAATTAAGGCGGCGTGATGGTTCTGACCCGCTGGCTTCCCAGCTTCCACAGGCATGGCGTGCTTCAGGTGGTCCGATTATTTAGTTGACTCTTGGTACTACTAGACATATTTTTGGGGCACAGAACCCACCAAATTAAATGAATTCTCTTGCGCCAAGAGCGGAAACAAATTCCAGCCACTTGAAGCGGTCGGCGTCGGCAACCCGTGATGGATTTACGTTGATCGAATTGCTCGTCGTCATTGCCATTATTGCCATTCTGGCTGGGATGCTCCTGCCTGCGTTGAGCAAGGCCAAAGCCAAGGCGCAGACAATCAAGTGCGTCTCGAACATGAAGAACTGGGGGTTGGCCACGATCATGTATCTGGGGGACTTTGAAGATCGGTTGCCCCCTTTCGGGGATCTTTCCACGGATTACACCAAGGACTTCTGGCACGCGAAGCTGGCGCCCTATATCGCGCTGCGGACGCAGCCAGGGGCGAATTTCAACAACACAGTCGCTTTCACAAACCAATTGCGCATGTGCCCGGGCGGAAGTTATTCGGCCCCGCCGTTTTGGACGAATCCTTGGAGTGCGAATCAATGGAACTGTTGGATTGGCGCGAACTTCGGTGCGTTCGGCAGTCCGCTGAGCGCTCCTTTCTATTATACCGACAGCACTCCGACCTTGAAGGCTACTCGCATCAAGAAACCCGCCGATGCAATGCTCTTCATGGACACGATTTCACATTACGTTTATTCGCCGGTGGACGCGAATTACCAGTTTTCCCTCGATCTGGACAAGGATGGCAAAAAGGACTCCATGCCCCATTACGATTATGCTGCCTACAATTGGGGTCGCCCAACCGTTCACAGCAGCGGTGCCAACGTGACGCTGTTGGACGGACACGTCGAGCGCGTTCCCTTCAAGAAACTCTGGCAGGTCAACTCCGCCGGAAAGGTCGTTCATTCGTTTTGGTATATTGAGGATTGAATCTTTGGCCAGGCACAAAGAAGTTCGCTCCCGAAACTTATGACGAGTCTTAATGGTGTTCAGGTTATTGGTTTTAATCATTTGATTGTCTACCCAATTTACCGTCCCTCAAATCGAAGCAACCTCACAAACGCTGATTGAAATGCGAGCGTTGACTTGAGGCGAACGATAATTGAGTGACCCTAACCTTTAAAATCAGGGTGGGACACACGGTTTCCCTAAAGGGGACTTCCAAAAACCGAGCTTTTTGAAAGTTCAGGCTCAAAGGTAACGGCGGGGTGGGTTGGTATAGATTGCCGGTAAGAACGCGGCCTACGCAATCGTGGAGCGATTGTGTGGCTATCTATTCTACAATGGTTCGGACTCAAATCGGGTGAACGTCTTGTGAAAGACTAGGGCAACATCGCCCGTGGGGCCGTTTCGGTTTTTATCAACTTTCAATATGTAGGGGCGAGGGTCGGGCTTTCTTTTTTCCGGATCGGGGGCAGCGTAAAGCAAGCCCACAAGGTCGGCGTCCTGCTCGATGCTCCCAGATTCTCGGAGGTCGTGCAGTTCGGGTTCCCTCTGGTTCTTTTCACAATCGCGGTTGAGCTGAGACAAAGCCAGCACGGGAACTCCGATCTCCTTTGCCATCGCCTTCAGCCCTTTTGAGATCCTGCCCACTTCGGCGGTTCGATTTTCTTTGAACCCACCCCCGGCAATCAACTGCACGTAATCAACGACGATTAACTTAACACCATGCCTGGACTTCCAACGGCGCGCCTGCGATTGCATCTGATCGATTGTCATAGTTGACCCATCGTTGATATAAAGAGGGCAACTGCCGATAGCGTTTGCCGCGTTTTTGAACTGTTTCAAGTCGGCGGGTTTCGAGTTCCCACTTTTAACATCTTTGGAATCTACCCGTGCGCGTGAGCATGCGAGGCGGTTCATGATAGCCTTTGCGGTCATCTCAAGGCTGAACACTCCAACGGGAATTTTACAGTCAACCGCCACATACTCGGCAACATTCATTGCAAGCGCGGTCTTTCCTGACCCTGGGCGTCCGGCAATAATGAACAATTCCCCCGGTTGCAATCCATCCGTGAGACTGTCAATGCCGTGAAACCCTGTGCTCAGCCCTGAGAGCGTGCCTTCGTGTTCAAGGCGTGCTTCGGCATCTTTCAGGACCTGAACTGACAGCGTCTGGATGTCGTGGTTGTGATCAGTGACAGCATTCAGGCTCAGACTCAGGATACGGGTCTCGGCTTCGATCTGCACTTCAGCCCAGGGTCTGTCGCTCTCGGCTTCTCTTTTGATTAATTCTACCAAACCGATGAGGCGCCGGCGTCCCTGGAGTTCTTTCAGCTTTTCCGCATAGTGAGGGTAGTTAAGGGGGGACGGGGCTTCCTCAACGCAAGTGCTGAGATAATTCCGCCCCCCGACACGCTCAAGGTCGCCTGTTTCCCTGAGTGCCTGTTCCACGGTGACCGTAGTAACAGGACTCGACGCCACGTAAAGCCTCTTAATGGCTTTGAATATGCAAGTATTCCTGGTGTCGTAAAAGTAAGACTCGGCGTCTGGATTTTCGGACAGGCAGTCCCCAATCATCGACTGCTCGTTGGGTTCCAGTAGGCAACCCAGAAATGCGCGTTCATACTCGGGGCTATCTTTTTGATAAAGGTGAGTCATCACTTTGACATCCTCAGGATTTTCAAGCCCATTTCTCTCTCCTCATCGGTAATAATCCTAGAAGGATTCCCTTTCTTTTCTTTCCTTTCTTTAAGAGTAGGAACGTGAGTTGAGCATTCACGTTCCTGGGTAGGTAGGAACGGCGGTTCCGGGGGTCTCTTTTTAGTCAATGTTGGCGGGCTTAAAAGCGTCCATGTTCCAATATCTCCAAAAGAT
>WBXJ01000214.1 GCA_008933045.1 Verrucomicrobiota bacterium | reverse complement strand
GAGTCCTACCTCCCACCCCTTGAGTCGTCAGTCGGACGGAGCTTGGACCGGACAAGTATTATTATGTCACGGCCATCACCGTTACTGGTTTGTGGTGGATGGAAAAATTACGCTCGATCCACGCGCTCAAGGCATCGGGCGAAATGAAAATAACGAAAAAGTGTCACTCGTCGCCGTCAGCTAATCCCGCACTCGCATCGAGGCCCTCTTTTTTTCGAGTGCGTTGTTCCATAAAAAACGATCGAAGCAGACTCCGACATTCTTCAACCCTGACTCCCGCCGTGATTTCAGAATGATGGTTGAGCGTAGGAAACTGCAAAAGATTCATAGCCCCACCCGCAGCCCCGCCCTTTTGATCAGGTGCTCCAAAAACCACGCGAAGCAACCGCACATGCACAATCGCGCCCGCACACATCGGGCACGGTTCCTTGGTCACATAAAGCGTGCAGTCACTTAACCGCCAATCCCCAACCACTGCTTCCGCTTGAGTAATCGCTAACATCTCCGCGTGGGCCGTCGCATCCTTAAGCGTTTCCACCTGATTAAATGCTCGGGCGATCACTTTTCCCTCACGCACAATCACTGCCCCGACCGGCACTTCTTCCTGCTGATAAGCTCGCATCGCCTGTCGTAACGCCTCGCCCATAAAGTAATGGTCGCTGTGCAGATCAATGATGGGTTCGTCAAACATGCGAGGGCGAGTGAGCTATAGATTCTTCCAACGTCCAATAATTGGGAACCCCCTGCATCGTGCGACAATGAGCAGCGAAGAAACCACCCCGATGTTTCCAAAAAAGTGGCCAAATCATCTCGCGATCTGTCACAGGTATCGGCAGGTTTTGGATCTCATCCTTCGCAAAAAATGCGAAACTCCCCTCCGGATGCGGAGAAGGTATCGTGATGAGACATGGCTTGATTTCGAATAAAAACATCAGCCAATGCACCTCATCGAGTCCACCTCGTTCGCTGACGATACCTGTGAGATGAATATCCGTGGTTCCGACGGAAATACCTAATTCCTCTTGAGCTTCTCGGACGGCGCACTCGTGCGGTGATTCTCCAACTCGTGCCTCCAATTTACCACCACTCGGACTCCACAACCCGGAATTAGGCTCCCTATTTCGGCGCATGAGGAGGACTCGATCTCGATCATCAAACGCATACAGCAAGGTTGCTATGTTGTATGACGAAATCATGACCGTCTAACCCAACCTCACTTCCCGACGCAATACAGATTCTGTGCAGTCCGAATAAAGAGGTGTTCGTTCGCCACGGTGATGGAGGATCGACAGGGCCCTTCTCCCATTGGAATCGTCGCCAAAAGCTTGAACTCTTCCCCCGCCGAACAAACGACAACCGTGCCGCCTTCCCCAATGCAATAAATCTTTCCATCAGCTCCCGTCGGCGATGACCAAAAAATCTCTTTTACCCCAAGCGGGCCCGACCACTTTTTTTCTCCCGTTTTGGGATCCATACACGTGAGCACTTTTTTATCCCCATCCAGGACATAAATCTTCCCATTGTAAAATAAAGGCGTGCTCCAATCGGTCGAATTCTCCGTCATCTTCCAAGCCAAATGCGAAGCGGTGATATCTCCTTTTCCACCAGCTTTATACGCGAAGACTGGATCGCGTTTAGGAGCAGAAGCCAAAATCACTCCGTCCGCCATCACAGGCGATGGAACGATTCGCCACCAAGGATCTTTCTTAGGATTCAGCCCACCTGCACGCCACAGCTCTTTCCCGTCCTTCGCACTGTGCCCCGTCAAATAGTCGCCACCCAACAACACGATCTCCGTCCCCTGAGGCCCCTCGTAGGGAGTCGGCGTCGAATAAGCCTCGTTCGATTCTTTGATTGCGTCTGTCGGACGCACACTCCGCCACAAGTCTCGCCCTGTCTTGGGATCGAGGCACAGGAGATAAGACTCACGCTCGTTCTTGCCGTCCAGCGCGTGCGAATATTCGCTAGCGACATCTCGTTGCAATACTTGGATGTAGAGTTTTCCCTTGTAAAGTAATGGGCTCGAACCGTAGAGCCACATGATCGCGAACTTACCGAAATCTTTGCCTAGATTTCTCCGCCAAAGTTCCGCACCCGAAAAATCGTAAGCCACAAGATCCGACGTCCCAAACAACGCAAACACGCTCTTGCCGTCCGTCACGGGTGAAGGCGATGCCATATTGTTGCGCTCGCCAGTTCGATCGCCCACAGCAGCCTCTTTTTGCCAGAGGACAGCTCCGGTCTTGCGGTCGAGACTCAATAGCAGCAGATTCTTGTTCGCATCGGGTGTCGTCAGAAACACTCGGTCGCCCCAGATAATGGGCGTCGATCCCGCACGAGCTGGGAGCGAACGTTTCCACGCAATTCCTTCCGTGGTACTCCAAGTGGAAGGTAGATTTTTCTCAGGGCTGGATCCATCAAACCGAGGTCCACGCCACTGAGGCCAATCAGCTGCTTGAGCAGTTGCCAACACGGTGATCAGCCAAGCAGCACCTAACCGAATGCTTACTCGCTCAAAAAAACGTTGTTTTTCTCCCATAGTTTTTCTCAGGTTCACCGTGACTTATAGAGAGCACATCCCCATCCGACAAGCCCGTGTTTACACTATTTAAAACCAACGGCTCTCCAAGTTGAACGAGAAAAATCGTTTCGGCAGACCAACTCCATTTTTTACCCGTTTCAGGCTGGTTTTACCTTCAGCTTAATGCCCTTGACCTGCGTACGGTTCAGTTTGGAAATAATCCCACTGGCTTCACCCACCGCAACATCGACAAAGGAATGACGTTCCCTCATGTCCACCTCACCTACCGTATGAGCGGGCAACCCCGTCTGACCTTGGATGATCTTGATCAGATCACTGGGAACCAAACCGGCCTCCGAGCCAATACCCACGAAAAGGCGGGTCTGACCCTCAGTCGTGCGTCGGTTGGGCTTGACGACACGAGGCGCAGGGGGGGCTAATTTTTCTGCGCGTTTCGCCCAAAGTGCTGTCTCTGTTTTTGAAGCTAACCGAGGCGCGGCACTCGGCGTAGGTGACGCGACCACTGGAGTCGGCTTGGGTGCCAAAACGACCGGAGTCGGCCTCGGCGGCAAAGCAACAGGAGTCGGCTTTGGTGCCAAAATAACCGGAGTCGCTGGAGTTGCCTTCGCTACCGCCGGTTTTTCCACGGTTGCAGCGGGCTTGACATATATCACGGGCGGTTTGATCGACGGTGCGGCTGGTTTGACTACCGGTACCACTTTTCGCACTGTTTTTGGCACTCGGTTCGGATCAAAATTCTTGAACGGAGAGCGTTCTAAATGCGGTGATCGATCGTCGCGATCAAACCGATCACCTCGATCATCACGAGCGCGAGAGCTTCCACCTCCTCCACGATCATCCCGAGAAAACCGCTGATCGTTACGTCCAAAATCTTCCTCGTCACGTGAGGATTTAACCGTGGGAGCACCCTCACCCGATTGCAACAAATGCATCAGTGCGGATGCAATATCAGTCGAATTAAATCCCTCCTCCAGCAATCGTTCCAGCAATTGATCCTGTCGCTTGAACGTCCCCGCCTGCAGCACAACACGTAACTTCCCAACAAACGCATTCGTACGCGCCTCCTCAACCTCATCGCGCGTGGGTGCTTTTCCTCGGCGCATCTTTACTTTCGTAAATCTTTCGATGTGTTGGACCTGGAATAACTCACGACCCGCCACAAACGTGAACGCGACCCCAGATCGCCCCGCACGCCCAGTGCGTCCAATGCGGTGAACATAATCTTCCGGATCATAAGGGAGGTCATAATTGAAGACCACCTGCACATCGTTCACATCAATCCCACGCGCCGCTACATCCGTCGCCACCAAAAACTCGAGACCCGATTTCCGAAACTTCGTCATCACCCGATCCCGCATGGCTTGACTCATATCACCATGCAAACGATCCGCCGAATACCCCTGCGCGTTAAGATGATCCACAAGCTCATCCACCATGCGCTTTGTGTTACAGAAAATAATACCCAATTTCAGATCGTGAATATCAATCAATCGAGTAAGCAACTCGATCTTGAAACGGCGATCGACCTCATAATAAACCTGCTCAACCGTCGGCACGGTCAGTTCTTTTTGTTCGATCTTGATAACCTTCGGAGTCCGCGCGTATTTTTGGATCAGATCCTGAATCACCTTCGGCATCGTCGCAGAAAAAAAGACGGTCTGACGTTCCTTAGGAACCCCCTGGAGAATCACTTCGATATCATCCCGAAAACCCATGTTCAGCATGACATCCGCCTCATCCAGAATCACCATCTTAACATCATCGAACTTCAATGTTCCTCGACGCATGTGATCCATCACCCGCCCAGGCGTTCCAATCACAATCTGCACCCCCTGCTTCAACCCTTGGAACTGACGCTCATACGATTGCCCGCCGTAGATCGGCAACACATGCAACCCGCGTTTAAACGCCACCAACTTATGAAACTCCTCGGAGACTTGAACCGCCAGTTCACGCGTCGGACAAAGCACCAAGGCTTGCACCGTGCGCTTGGTCGCGTCCACCTTCTCAATCGCAGGCACAGCGAACGCCGCCGTCTTACCCGATCCTGTCATGGATTGCCCGACCACATCATGGCCCTCCATCAAAACAGGAATAGCCTCTGCTTGGATCGGTGAAGCCTGCTCGAAACCTAACTTATCAATAGCTTTCAACACTTCGGCTGAAAGCCCCAATTCAGAAAATAATTTACTGGTCATGAAATCGT
>WBXJ01000213.1 GCA_008933045.1 Verrucomicrobiota bacterium | reverse complement strand
TGCCTTCGCGGAGAAGGCGACCGTAATCGTTTACAAAGGAGAGGTAGGGGTTCATGGCGAGTTGATGGGTTAAACTGGAGAGAGGATTGAAGGAAGGCTGGCGGCGGCGATTGCTTGGCCGTGGCGTTTCTCCTTTTCGTCGGGCATATGGAAGGCCAATTTTTCGGCGAGTTCGGGGAATTCCGTCCGCAACACATTGCGGGCTTGCTCCACGATGATGTTGCCCCCTTCGCCCGTAGTCACACGACCTAGGATGAGCAGGTGTTTAATCTCATAAAACGCTGTGAAATGTGCGACTTGATAACCTAGGTAGGTACCCAGCGTTTCATAAATCTGACGGGCACGGACATCGTTCTCCGCCATGAGATCCTGAACGAATTTGAGACGTTCAGGCACTCCGAGATTTGATTCCACCTCGATTTTAGCCGTTTTAAGCAAACGATTTACGGCTTGTTGGGAAAAAAATTGAACCCCGCAACCGTAATCGCCGGACCATTCGTCCACAGCTGAGGAAGTTTGATAATCGACTGGCACAAAGGCGAACTCGTTCAGCCAGGAGGTGATATTCCCCTCCGAATTGACGTAACCACCCGCTGTGCTCGTGCCAAAAGCCAACCCGAGAACGGAATTGTCATTCAGCGACATCGACCCCGCCAGAGCGGTCACCTCACCGTCATTAGCCACCTCAAATGGGACGTGGTTCCACACTTTTCGTAAATCAAGGAAGATGTCCTCGATTCTCGACTTAAAATCTGCAGGGCTGATGCCACGGAAAAGCGACGCAACCTTGACTCGGTTATTCACATAAACTCCGGCGACGCTGCCGCCAATCGCATCGACTCGAGGTAAGTGTGCTGCAGCCTTGAGGAGTGAATCCATGATTCCATCGAAGTGATAGGCAGGGTCGGATTGAGTAATCGGACTCCAGGCGGTTTCTTCACTAAACACGCATTCGCCGTTGATCACACCAGCCACCTTACGATCGGAACCACCGAGGTCGAAGCCAATACGACACCCGTCTAGGTGACGACCTAGGGGTGTGGAGGATGATTTTTCATCAGGCACTTTTTTAGTGACCAGCACTTCGAACGCACGTCCATAAATACGGTTTCCCATGATCTCCGAGTCGAACTGACCCGTAGGGGTGCGTTGATAATAGTCTTGGAGTTTTATTGCCAACGATTCTGGGCCTTGGACATAAACGCGAAATCCACCCCGACCCCAAAGCAGAAATTTGATCAACCGTTCGACGAAACGGAAATTTCCTTTAGCGAGTGGGTGTGTCTCATCGAAGACTCGAGTGTGATGATGAAAGACAGAGCCATCAGCCTGTTCGATGGCGAGACAGATAGGAACCGAGTCGCTGCAAGCTCGAGCCTCCGCCAAGAAGTTCCTGCAGGCCAAAGCCGCTGGACGGAAGCCCGGGTCGAGAATCGGAATCACTTTGGGTTTTACGAGTTGCATGCCGAGATTCTACACATTTTCCAAGACCTGAGAACAATTACCTCGCCAAGAATCAGGACAAAATCTCTGGATTTAACCCCTCCTAATCCGCTGTTGCCGCGTATCGGGTCTCGGGCTTAGAATACAGGCACAACTTTTGACTATGAATGATCACCGATTAACCACTCGCCGGGCCCTCCTAGGGTGTCTTACGTTTGCTGTTGGACTAGTTTGGATGGGCTGTAGCCCGACGACTCCTGTGGGTTCGACGATTGTCGTGGGGGAGTTTGCTTCGCTGACAGGCAAGGAGGCTGTTTTTGGTCAGTCTTCTCATAAGGGCACTCTTTTGGCGATTGAGGAGATCAACCAATCCGGTGGAGTGCTAGGGAAGAAAATTGAACTCAAAACCGAGGACACTCAATCCAAGCAAGGCGAATCAGCGACGGTGGTCAAGAAACTCATCACACGCGATCAAGCGGTTGCAATACTTGGTGAAGTGGCTTCGGGACGATCGATGGAGGCCGCTCCTATTTGCCAACAATACAAAATCCCCATGATCTCGCCTTCATCCACCAATCCTAAGGTGACGGAGGGTCGCGACTATATTTTTCGTGTCTGTTTTATTGATCCATTTCAAGGAACTGTGATGGCTAAATTTGCCAGGAAGACCTTGAAAGCTTCTAAAATTGCGGTTCTCACGGATGTTGCGGCACCTTACAGCGTTGGTTTAGCGGACTACTTCAAGCAACAATTTATTGCCGATGGTGGTGCAGTTTTGATTGAACAAAAATTCAGTTCGGGTGACAAAGATTTCAAGGCTCAATTAACTGCGATCAAAGCCATGAAACCCGAGGCAATTTTTGCTCCTTGTTATTATACCGAGGCGGGTTTGATTGTGCGTCAAGCTCGGGAACTGGGGATCACCGTGCCTTTATTTGGAGGTGATGGCTGGGAAGCTCCGGAGTTGCTGACGATTGGCGGGAAGTCGATGGAAGGGTGCGCCTACTCGACGCATTACTCGCCTGATTCCACGAACCCTATGGTGCAGAGTTTTGGCCAAAAGTTTAAGAGCCGATTCGGGGGCGAGGTTCCTGATGCGATGGCGGCCCTAGGTTATGATTCAGTTTATGTATTAGCGGACGCGATTAAACGTGCCAACGGAACCGATGGGCCAAAGCTGCGAGAGGCGATTGCGCAAACCAAGGATTTTGAAGGGGTGACAGGTAAAACGACCATGGATGCCAACCGAAATGCAACCAAACCTGCCGTGATTATTGCGATCAAGGATGGTAAATTTGCGTTCGTTGAAACGATCAACCCTTAATCAAAACTCTGACCCCAAGGTGGTTGAGTGAGGGGATTAGAAAACAGAGCAGGGAGCGAGGATCGCGTCCTTCATTCCGTGGATGATTTTTTTGTCTGCCGGACAAATAGTAGCTAACACACCTCCCAAACGGGTGTGGGCTGATTCTCCTTCGCCCAAGACAAAATAGTAGGGACACAAACGCACTCTACCCACCATCGGCACGATCTGCTCGGTTTGAAAGTCAAACCACTCCGAGTGAACGGAACGGGGTTTGTGGTAGCGTTGTAGTACATGTGGGTGAGTTTGAGCCGCCGCTAAGGCTGCATCGACGACCACACTCCAGTCTGCGGTTGAGAGGTCGCTCCCTAATGACACACCTCTCGCACCCCAAGCGGTCTCCGAATAACCAGAGATCTTCAAAATCAATTCACGGTCTTTTTTAGACAAGGTTTTGAGCTGTATCCAATCGGTTAAGTTGAGTTCGGGATACGCGCCTTGAGGAGGCAGGGGAGTCGGGTCGAGTAACCAGGTGTAAGGAACTATTTTCTGCAAGCGGTTGAGAAAGCCTTCGCCGAGTTCCTGTCGCCAAAACGGGCGCAGATTGCGGTTCCACAAAAGCGCGAACATCATCTTCTCCTCGAAGATGGGTTTGGGAGGTGGAGTTAGTTGGATACGCTTCTGTTGGGCTTTTTCAAAAAGTGTTTTGTGACCGTTGGCGTTAGCGAGATCGTAAAGTTCAAAAAACCGGTAGACCGCATCCCCATCCCTAGGTTGATCAAATGAAGCGTCCTGAATTGTGAAGGGTTTCCCGAGTGGGTTGAGTTGATCAGCCAACCATTTCATCTCAGGGCGGTAGGTGGACGATTCCTCAGAAATGACTAAATGGACTTGTGGAGCATCGCCAAAAACGGCGTGAAACCCCTCTAACATTCCGCGTTCACCGCCGATGAGCGAAGAGTTTTTGTCGTCCAGTTGGGCATAAGTTTGATTGAGCCAAGCGGTGAGTCCGATGCCACCCGGGACACTATCCAATTCGGTAACGGAAAGTCCGTTCTCAGTCAAAAGTAGATCGGGACGAATGATTCGAGGCAGCTCATTTTTGAAGGCATCATGGCGTTGCCAAGCGAGTAAGTCTGCCGGTTTACCTCGATCGAGCCAATCTGCAACCCAGTTCGGCTGTTTGCCTTGAAGACTATGCTGGTAAAGCCGGTTAAGTGCTCGGTTGAACTGCAATAAGACGCGCCCGAGAGTTTCGAGTTCGTCCGTCAGTGCTTGACCCAAGGGAAATGGCCTCGGTGAAATTCGCCATTCGTGCCCTGAAAACAAGCCATCCTTAGGCAAGCGATCGCGGACGAAGCGTGCAGCATCGGAATGGTTCATTCAGCCTCGAATTTGGCCAGTCCCCAAGCCAAGCCACTTATAACTGGTTAACTCATCCAACCCCATCGGGCCACGGGCCCCAATTTTATCGGTGCTGATGCCGATCTCGGCCCCCATTCCAAACTCGCCGCCATCGGTGAATCGGGTTGAGGCGTTCCAATACACCGCTGCAGAATCTACTTCCTGAAGAAACGTTCGGGCGGTGGTTTCGTTTTGAGTGACGATGGCATCTGAATGCCCTGAACCATATTGGCTGATATGGTTTAGAGCCTCGGTCAGACTGTTAACTACTTTAACATTGAGGATGTAATCGTTGTATTCAGTGCTCCAGTTCAGTTCTGTGGCGGGGACAATTTTTGCCGCGATATTACTGAGTATGAGCTGACTAGCAGGATCGACATGCAGGGTGACGTTTTTCTCTGCTAGTCGAGGCACGATGATGGGTAGAAACTGTGAAGCAACGTTCACATCAACCAACAGTGTTTCCATCGCTTTACTGGTTGAAAGTCGTTGCACTTTGGCTTTCATCACGATTTTAGCCGCCATGCGGAGGTCAGCTTCCGTCTCCACGTAAACATGGCATACGCCCTTAAAATGTTTGATGACTGGAACCTTCGAACACTCTA
>WBXJ01000212.1 GCA_008933045.1 Verrucomicrobiota bacterium | reverse complement strand
TTACTGGTGGCCATAAAGGTGTGGCCCGACCCGATCCCATCCCGAACTCGGCCGTCAAACGCACCCTTGCCAATGGTAGTGGTTCTATAGGTTCCGCGAGAGTAGGTAGCCGCCAGTTATTTATGTCAATAAGCCCATCTTCAAGTCTCTTCCAGAGAACTTAAGGATGGGCTTTCTTTTTGTTCCTTTGAAGTGCTTGGTTTCGCGATTGAATTGATGCCGTACAAGTAAAAGGGTTGTCATCTTGCGATGACAACCCTAGTTGAATTGAGCTAAGGGGTGGAGGCCGGATTATCGGCTTGCCACCCTTGGTGACTTTTTAGTAGTCCATTCCGCCGCCGCCCATGCCGCCATGACCGCCGCCGCCTGCAGGAGCTGGTTTATCCTTCTCTGGGAGTTCGGTGATGAGGCACTCGGTGGTGAGGAGTAGACCTGCGATGGATGCTGCGTTTTGCAATGCGGTGCGGGTGACTTTTTTAGGGTCAACGACACCCGCTTTGACGAGGTCCACGTATTCGCCGGTGGCGACGTTGTAGCCGTCGTTGCCTTTGCGTTTTTTGACTTCTTGAATGATGATGGAGCCTTCGACGCCAGCGTTGAGAGCTAGTGATCGGAGGGGAGCTTCGACGGCGCGGCGGACGATGTCGACGCCGATCTGTTCGTCGCCGGTGAGTTTGAGGGCTTCGATGGCTGGGATGCAGCGCAGGAGTGCGACGCCGCCGCCAGGAACGATACCTTCTTCGACCGCGGCACGAGTAGCGTGCAGAGCATCTTCAACGCGGGCTTTCTTTTCTTTCATCTCAGTTTCGGTGGCAGCACCGACGTTGATGACTGCTACACCGCCAGCGAGTTTCGCTAAGCGTTCTTGGAGTTTTTCGCGATCGTAATCGGAGGTAGTTTCCTCGATCTGACGACGGATTTGGTTGACTCGGCCTTGGATCTCGGAGCTCTTACCGTGTCCTTCGACAACGGTGGTGTTTTCCTTATCGACGATGATGCTTTTGGCACGACCGAGGTCTTCGAGTCCGACGCTTTCGAGTTTGATGCCGAGATCTTCGGTGATGCATTTACCACCGGTGAGGATGGCTAGATCTTCGAGCATGGCTTTGCGACGGTCGCCGAAGCCGGGGGCTTTGACGGCGCAGATGTTGAGGGTGCCTCGGAGTTTGTTGACGACGAGGGTTGCGAGGGCTTCACCTTCGACATCTTCGGCGATGATCAGAAGGGGTTTGCTGAGTTTGGCGACCTTTTCAAGAATCGGTAGCAGATCCTTGAGGCTGCTGACTTTTTTCTCGTAGATCAGGATGAAGGCGTCGTCGAGTTTGACTTCCATCGAGTCAGCATTCGTGACGAAGTAGGGGGAGAGATAGCCCTTGTCGAATTGCATTCCTTCGACGACGTCGAGGGTGGTTTCGATGGACTTCGCCTCTTCAACTGTGATGGTGCCGTCTTTGCCGACCTTATCCATGGCGTCGGCGATGATTTCGCCGATGGTGGAATCCCAGTTAGCGGAGACAGTGGCGACTTGTTTGATCTCTTCTTTGTCCTTAACTTTCTTAGCGATTTTGGCCAAATGCTCAATGGCGGCTTCAACGGCTTTGTTGATACCGCGTTGGAGGCTGATTGGGCTTGCGCCAGCAGTGACGTTCTTCAAACCTTCGCGATAGATCGCTTCGGCGAGAACGGTTGCAGTGGTGGTTCCATCACCGGCGGCGTCGCTGGTTTTGCTGGCGACTTCGCGAACCATCTGAGCCCCCATGTTTTCAAAGGGGTCTTCAAGTTCAATTTCCTTGGCGACAGTCACACCGTCTTTGGTGACGGTGGGGGAGCCGAACTTTTTATCGAGCACCACGTTGCGACCCTTGGGTCCAAGGGTCGCGCTGACGGCGCGGGCGAGTTTCTGAACACCCCTGAGTAGGGCGTGACGAGCTGCCTCGTCAAAAATAAGCTGTTTTGCTGCCATAGTATTATTGTATGTTTATTGAGTTTAAATTGATCAACCAATCACGGCAAGAATGTCTTCGGCGTTCAGGATTTTGTATTCCTTTCCGTCGAGCTTGATTTCGGTACCGCCATATTTGGACACCAAGACACGGTCACCTTTTTTCACTTCGAAGGGGACTTTCTTTCCGTTTTCATCGGTTTTTCCGGTTCCAAGAGCGACGACGATGCTTTCCATCGGTTTTTCTTTGGCGGAATCAGGGATGATGATGCTACCTTTTTTGACTTCTTTTTCTTCGGCTGCTTCCACGAGGACGCGGTCACCGAGAGGTTTTACATTTAATGCCATAGTTCTATTTTACGGGGTTGAGTTGTTTGATGCGATTGAATCAAATCTCCCCACACGCGTCGGGAGAAAATTTTTATTGGATCAGTTTCAGTAATTGGTGTTGATGATTACTTCTTGTTGTCATCGACGACTTCGGCATCGATGATCGGGCCTTCGTCCTTGGTGTTTGTGTTGGTTTTGGACCCACTCTCCGCTTCGGTTTGTTGCGCCTTTCCTTTGGAGGAGGCGTCTTTATAAAGTTCAGCTGAGGCAGTTTGCCATACTTCGTTCAGTTTGTCGCTAGCTGTCTTCATCGCGGCAGAGTCGGTGCCTTTGAGTGCTTCCTTGAGCGTGTTGAGTGCTTGCTCGATTTTACTTTTGTTATCGGCTGACAGTTTGTCTGCGCCATCTTTGAGTAATTTCTCGGAGCGGTAAACGCTGCTGTCGGCCTCGTTGCGGACTTCGATCTCTTCGCGTTGGCGTTTATCTTCCTCGGCGTGGGCTTCGGCGTCCTTGCGCATACGCTCGACTTCGTCTTTCGAGAGCCCACTGCTTGCGGTGATGGTGATTTTTTGTTCCTTGCCGGTGCCTAAATCTTTAGCACTGACATGGAGAATCCCATTGACGTCTAGGTCGAAGGTGACCTCGATTTGTGGGGTGCCGCGTTGAGCAGGAGGAATGTCGGTGAGTTGAAATTTTCCGATGGTTTTGTTGTCCTTGGCAAATTGACGTTCGCCTTGCAGGACATGGATTTCAACGCCGGGTTGGTTGTCGGATGCGGTGGAGAAAATTTCTGATTTGCGGGTCGGGATGGTGGTGTTGCGCTCGATCAAACGAGTGAATACCGCGCCCATGGTCTCGATTCCCAAGGACAATGGCGTCACATCAAGCAGGAGGACGTCTTTCACATCTCCTTTGAGAACGCCGCCCTGAATGGCAGCACCTACCGCGACGACTTCGTCAGGGTTCACTCCTTGATGGGGTGGCTTGCTGACTAAAGTGGCGGCGGTTTCCACCACACGGGGCATACGGGTCATACCGCCAACCAAGACGAGTTCGTCGATTTTTTCTGCGGAAAGGCCGGCGTCGCGCAAACAGTTCTTTGTTGGCCCGATGGTGCGCTCAAAGAGGCTCTCGCAGAGTTGCTCCATTTTGGCGCGAGTCAGCTTCATGCTGATGTGCTTGGGCCCACTGGCATCAGCGGTGATGAAGGGGAGGTTGATGTCGTAAACCTGAGAGCTTGAGAGAGCGATTTTGGATTTTTCTGCTTCCTCCTTAATGCGTTGGAGGGCATCGGGCTGTTTGCGCAAGTCCATGGATTGCTCTTTTTTGAATTCATCAAGAATCCAGTCCATGATGGCGTTGTCCCAGTCATCACCCCCGAGGTGAGTATCGCCGTTGGTCGCCTTGACCTCAAAAACTCCGTCGCCGATCTCAAGAACTGAGATATCAAAAGTACCACCGCCGAGGTCGTACACCGCGATCTCCTCGTCCTTTTTCTTATCTAATCCGTAGGCTAGGGAGGCAGCAGTGGGTTCGTTGATGATGCGAAGCACTTCGAGACCGGCAATTTTGCCTGCGTCCTTTGTGGCTTGTCGTTGGGAATCGTTAAAGTAGGCCGGGACTGTGATCACGGCTTGAGTGACTGGTTCGCCCAGGCGCGTTTCGGCGTCGGCTTTCAGTTTAGCGAGAATCATCGCCGAAATTTCAGGCGGCGTGAATTGTTTGGGTTTGCCGTCGATTTCGACTTCTACAGCGGCGTCACCGTTCGCTGCGCGGACTACTTTATAGGGGACCCGTTTGAGTTCTTCTTGAACTTCGTCAAACTTGCGACCCATGAAACGCTTTACCGAATAAACGGTGTTGCGTGGGTTGGTGACGGCTTGACGCTTAGCAGCATCGCCGACTAATCGCTCCCCTGTTTTGCTAAATGCAACGACTGATGGGGTGGTACGTTTACCCTCTGAGTTCTCCAAGACCATGGGTTCTCCACCCTCCATGACAGCCATGCAGGAGTTGGTTGTCCCCAAATCAATGCCAATTACTTTCGCCATAAAATTAAATCAAAAATTCAAGACGAACAGAGCAATGTTGATGCCGTGATCGAAATAATGACGTAACCAGTTCTAGCACAGGTGTTTAGGCGATTTTTGACTGTGCGACGTAGGAAACTAGCGAGTGACATTGGTGTCAAAATGGCGCACATGGTTCCACTACTGAGCCACTAGGGCACAAACTATCAGGGGGAATTCTCCGGTGTGTGGCGTGCGCAATCGGGTTGCGTTCACGGTGCCAAGTTTTTTTTAAAAAAACAAAAGTGGTCAAATTTTAATTCTGATGTTATAGTGTCTGATTGGGGCTTAAAGAATTGACCGCATTACCCGAATCACGATTTCATGACCAGTAAATTATTTTCTGAATTGGGGCTTTCAGCCGAAGTGTTGAAAGCTATTGATAAGTTAGGTTTCGAGCAGGCTTCACCGATCCAAGCAGAGGCTATTCCTGTTTTGA
>WBXJ01000211.1 GCA_008933045.1 Verrucomicrobiota bacterium | reverse complement strand
CGTTGCTGTGAGGGTAGTGGTCGTGTGCTTCGTTCCGTTCTGATCCCGATCGGTCTTCTTTTCGGAACAACTGCGCTTCTTGCTCAAACTTCGGGCGTCATCAATTATCAGGGCCGCGTCACCATTGGTCCCAACTTATTCAATGGCACCGCTCAGCTCAAATTCGCGCTTGTCAATGCGGGTGGCACACAAATTTATTGGCGCAACGCTACGGTGGGAGCCAATCCGCCCGAGCCCGCGTCTGCCGTCTCCGTTACAGTCACCTCGGGCCTTTACAATGTCGCGTTGGGTGATACCTCCTTACCGAACATGGCATCGATCCCCACCACCGTCTTTGCGTCAGCCGTCTCGGAGACCACCTCGAACCCAATCTTCCTACGAGTCTGGTTTAACGACGGCGTCAACGGATCGCAACGCCTGGTTCCCGACACCCGTTTGACCCCTGTTGCCTTCGCCATGGCGGCTTCTTACGCCCAAACAGCCTTGAGCGTTCCCGACGGTTCCATTTCTGCCGCTAAATTAGCACCCGGCACCCTACCCTCCGGCATCACGGCAGTCTCCCCTACTCCTGATGACCCCAGCTTGTTGGGCGGAGGCTATCAATCCTTCTACAGCATACCGGCTCCTCCTTGGACCAGTGTGATCACGACCACTCAACCGGCTGCTCGTGTCCGTCATCAAGGCGTATGGACAGGCCGAGAATTTTTCGTTTGGGGTGGCCAATCTCAGGGTGGTGCATTCCTCGCTGACGGCGGCCTATACGATCCCGTAGCCAATGTTTGGACATTGATCCTTCCTAATACCGAAGTGGCCGCTCGTCAGGGTCATTCCTTGATCTGGACAGGCCAACGCGCCATTGTCTGGGGCGGGATGACTGCCGCCACCGCCCTCAATTCCGGTGCAGAGTTCGATCCTGCAACACGATTCTGGCCTGACACAACCTCCACGACGAATGCACCCACTGCCCGCGCCAATCACGCGGCCGTCTGGACAGGCTCGGAAATGGTCATCTGGGGAGGAAAAAATATTGCGGGCAACTTCGTCAACGACGTGGCTCTTTACAACCCAACCAGCGGCACCTGGAACAAACCCACCACCACAGGCCCTTCGCCCGAAGCCGCCGCTGGTGCTCTTGGGATATGGACCGGCACAGAGGCCGTTTTCATCGGCGGTGCTGGCATTGCCGGCAAAAGCGTCCAATCAGCTTTCAATCCAACCACCAAAGTCTGGAGAACCCTCTCAGTCAACGCTGCTCCCAGTGCTCGATCCGATCATTCCGTGGTTTGGACCGGTACACGTTTGTTAGTTTGGGGTGGAAAAGGGGTTTCCAGCTCGTTGGCCGACGGTGCCTCCTATGACCCTGTGAAAGATCTCTGGACGCCTATTTCAGTCAACAACGCCCCTTCCGCACGTTCCGGACACAGTGCCATCTGGACAGGCCGCGAAATGCTAGTTTTGGGTGGTTTAACCGTTACCGGTCAGGTGGCTTCTGGGTTCGCCTATGATCCTGCCGCTGATTCCTGGAGGGTGTTGAGCACCGCCGGATCCCCTTCCCCTCGCTCCGGTAGCGTCGCTGTGTGGACTGGCACTCAGGCCCTAATTTTCGGCGGTAACACCCTTAATTCTGTCATTTTAGCCGCCCTCCAATCCTTAATTCCACAACCGGCATGGTATTTTTATAGGCACCCTTGAACACTTTAGAGCCATGATTCGTTCCAAACTAATTCTATTGCGTCTGACGGGTGTGCTGCTATTCCTTGCCGCTTCGCCCTTTGGCGCCAACGCCCAGTGGATCAACCAAACCAACATCCTCGTCAACGGTTGGAACTCTGTTTACCTCAACGTTGACGCCAGCCACGACACCATCGACAACTTGGTGTGGAAGGATAACGCCAATCCCATTCAAGACATCTGGATGTGGAATCCTACAACTGGGACTGCTCAATATTTGACCGATCCCTCCTCCCCCCTCAGTGCCCGCAGTCAGTGGCAGCAATGGGCTAGGAGCAACGTAAACATTGTTACCAACCAACTCACTCGCCTCCTCGCCAACAAAGCTTTTCTCGTCCGCAGCACCAACGCCGGCAATTACTCTTGGGTGATCAAAGGCCGTCCAGCCCCTCCCAATTACCAGTGGACCACCTCCGGCGAAAACTTTATTGGATTTCCCGTTGATCCTACCCGATCCATCACGTTCAACAAATACCTTTCTGACGCGCCCCTTTTTGCTAACACCGCCCAAATCTTTCGTTACGTAGGCGGCGCTCTGAGCGCGACAAACCCTCAAGCAGTCCAGGACGCGACCCTAGTTAACATCCAACGCGGCCAAGCCTATTGGGTGCGTTCGCCCGATTTCAACAACTACTATGCGCCCTTCACCGTTTCGGGAGCGGGTTCCGGCATCGCCTTTGGCACCACCTTGGGGCAAACTCGCATTACTTTAGCCAACAACACCGATCAGCCCCTCACCGTTTATCTTAACCTCCTTCAATCCGAATCTTCACCCAACGGGCAACCTCCAATTCCAGGCATGCCCCCCGTCCTCATCCGAGGCGGACTCAACATCACCAACCTGACCTACGGTTACACCGCCCTCAATGGCAGACCTAATTTCCCCATCCTCCTTGAGGCAGCGGGCCAACCCGGTGCCTCGCTCGACGTGATCGTCGGCCTCAACCGTTCCGCTTTGACCAATTGGTCTCAGGGTGAAATTCTTGCTGCGACCCTGCGGATTACCGATTCAACCCAGCTCGCCCAGATCGACCTGCCCGTCACGGCCTCGGTGGCTGATCAATATGGTCTCTGGGTCGGCAGTGCCACCGTCAATGCGGTTGATCAATACCTGAACACTTACTACACCGCAAACACCTTGCTCGAACTCACCAACACCCTGAGGAGCTTGAACATTCTCACCAACACCGTCGCCAAAGGCACGGGATTATTGGGTGAATACTGGACAAAGGGCACCGATTGGTACACCTCTGCGCCCGCCCTCACCCGCGTCGATAGCACCATCAATGTGGCAGGAACCACAGTCCCTCCCAGTGATGCCATATCCGGTACGGATTATACCGTCCGCTGGGTCGGTTCCGTCCAGACGCTTAAGAACAGTTACCAAAGTGAGGACTATAAATTTACCATTAACGCCGACGATAAAATAAAACTTTGGATAAATGACTTAGTTATTGCCGAAGGAACCAGCTCAACTGCCAAGGACTACTCTGGATCCCTAACCTTGCTCCCCGGAGATTTCTACACAATCAAAATAGAATACGCTCAAGGATCCGGCAGCGCCACGTGCAAGCTCTATTGGGAATCCTCAGTCCAAGTCACGAACACTGCTGGCGTAGTCTCTACCGTTGTCGTCACTCCGAAACAGCTCATCCCAGCAGCCCAATTATACAATTCCAAGGATGTGTTCATCGGGTATCGAGACGGCAACACCTATCAGGTTGATTCAGCCTCTGGCCGAATTCTGGAATTGACTTCCACCAGTGGTGCCTACCTTTCCACGTCCACAACGGTTCCCAACGCTTCTGTCCCCGTCGGCTTCGATCTCAGGCTCATCCTACATGCCGGAACCAACACTGCTGCCAACAGCAGCACACTCACACTACTTCAACACGTTTACCTCGGTAGCGGACTGGACGGCAAACAACTGATCACGACCACCACCAATCTTCTCGACCGAAAAAAACTTGGCGGGGCACGCCGCATCAGCTCCACTCATTTCCCTTGGCGCGGCGACAACGAGAACACCGGTTGGGCATCACGATCGAATCTTTTGGCGCCCTCGGCAATTGCCTACGGGTCTCCTGTTTATTCCACTAACGTCACCGGCACGTCTCCGGCCTTGCTCACAAATCGAATCACCTCCTACAGCGTCACCAACTATACGCTACGCACGCCCTTGGCTCACAATTTTAATGTCGAACTCGGTTACAACGATCAGGCCTCGAACCCATTCGTTCACGCATACCATCCGGACCACGATAATCTGGATGCCGATTTCCTCCCCATCGCAAACGGTGTTGAATCATTTAAAATTATCCGTAGCATCACGCTGACGCCCCTCGCCCCGGTGGATACCTTTCAAAGCCTCACCATTGCCTCAGGCAAGCTGCAAGGTAACTACCGAGAGCAAATTAAAATTACGGATGACGGCAGAAAAACCAGAACCTTCCTCGTGCAAGGCCAGTTCGCCTTAAACCGGATCAGTGAGACTCCAATTCTTTTCAACGCAAACGAGATCAACATTCCCAACAACGTCGGAGCGTATTCGGTGGTGGGAACCAATGCCACCGACAAGATTCTCGGCAGCATTACTAACTTCGCAGCGCCCGTCCTTGCGTCCACCGAGATAATTCTCAAAGACCTAACGCAGGTTTACGACCGCACCCCAAAGTCTGCAAAATTTACTACCCTTCCAGTTGGATTAAACGTGGCTCTCACTTACAATGAATTGCCCACCATTCCCATCAACGCTGGAACCTATGCGCTTCGAGGAACCGTTGTGGATCCAATTTTTAGTGGCTTTACCAATCTTTATTTCGTCATCACCAAAGCACCCGTTATTATTACTTGGGCCAACCTTTCCCAAACCTTTACCAGGGCACGTCTACCCGTCACCGCGACAACCTCCTCCAGTGTGAAGGATCTTACCCTGACCTACACTGGGACGAGCGGCACAACCTATGCCTCCTCAACATCTGCTCCCATTGATGCTGGCCAATACACCGTAGTGGCCACCGCACCAGAATCTGCAAACTACCAAGCCACTCT
>WBXJ01000210.1 GCA_008933045.1 Verrucomicrobiota bacterium | reverse complement strand
GATTGCTACACCTCTCCACGAAGCCGGCTTCTTTCAGAATCAGGGTAAGATCTGTAGGGAAAGGTTTTTGTACCAAGCCTCACTTGCAGGGCCGCCGTGAATCTGTAGGCCGATGATTCCGCCTGCGGGAATGTTTGGCTCTGCCTCGACATAGTCGACTGTTTTGATGGCATTAAGCCAAATTTGAATCCGTTTGCCGTCGCACCGAATTTTGTAGTGGTTCCATTGGTCACGATGAATTGCTTGAGCGAGAGTGGCAGCGTCGGGTTTGGCCAAGACTTTGTTCCGGCGAGATTCATCATAAAGGCAACCCCACCAAGCAGGATCCCCCAAATCTGCCTGATATCCGCTGACTTCGTGATGGTTGGGGATGCGTTGGGTTCGAAATTGAAATCCTGCATTAGCACCGTTTCCGATCAACTTAAAATCGAGTTCGGCGACAAAATTGGTGTAGGAACGAGTGGTGCAAAGAAATTCGTTGCGTGGAATGGCTGCCTTTAGTGTTCCACCGACCAAGCATCCGTTCTCGATTCTAAAAGTCTTGTTGGTGTCACCCTCCCAACCCGCGAACGAAACACCGTCGAAGAGCTGGGTAGGGGCCGCCTGAGCTTTCGGGTTGCAAAGGAGAACGGTAAGCAAAGCAACAGCGATGATTTTGATCATAAGAGTGCTCTGATCGTAGCGAAGTTTCCCCAGTTTGCAAAAGAATCCCATGGTTTTCAGAGAAAAATGGTTACTGGCGTTCGTATTCGCCTTTTCCCAATCGTTTGAGCACTGTGAATCCGGCTTTTTTTGCATCGCTAAAGGAAACCGGTTTGGAATGTCGTGGGGTGTTGACCTGAGAGATGATTTTTCGGACGGGCTTACGGCAGAGCGGACATGCCGTCAGTGTGGGCCGTTCTATCGGTCTGTTAAGAGTGAATTTGCCATTGCACACCTTGCAATCGCCTTCACAAAGTTCGTATTCATAGAGTGGCATGGAATTAAATCAGGAATTCTTTGGGACTTCGTTGGGCGGAAGAACCTTGGTTCCTTTCCGAGCTAAGTAAAGCCAGGTGAGGTGTGAGAGTAGAATCAGCACTGCGATCAGTCCGTCGATGGGCACCGGGAAACCAGAACTGGAAGGTTGCTGGAGAATGGTCCGAATGCTGAGAAACAAAACCACCATCGCACCGAGGGACGGAAACAGCCAGAGCCACGAGAGCAATCGCCATCCCATACGGCGACGAATTGCGATCGTTTCGGGATCAAGAAGTTCAGCATTCACGCGTTAGGTTCGCCAAAATGCAACACCAACCACTTGCACCCTGCGAATGGTTACACGTCGCAGATATCCACGCCCTGTCGGAGTGAGGCGATGGCGTCTGCGCGTTTAGGGATAAACTCTTGAGCAACATGGCCTTTATATCCGGTGGCCACAATCGCTTTCATGATCGCTGGGTAATTCAACTCCTGCGTCTCATCGATCTCAGCCCGTCCAGGAACGCCCCCTGTGTGATAATGCGCGATGTAAGGATGGAATTTTTTGATCGTCTCGATGACATCCCCTTCCATGATCTGCATGTGATAAATGTCGTAGAGGAGTTTGAACCGATCAGATCCCACGGCTTTGCAAAGTTCCGCGCCCCACGCAGTGTGATCACATTGGTAATCCTTGTGATTCACTTTGCTGTTGAGCAGTTCCATCACCACGTTGACCCGATGCTTCTCGGCTATCGCAGCGATCTTTTTAAGGCCGATGGCACAGTTTTTGAGACCTTCCTCATCGCTGAGTCCAGCGCGATTTCCAGAAAAACAAATCAAATTTAACAACCCCGCATTGGCGACTAGCGGGATGACGCGTTCGTAACTTTCGATCAACTGAGGATGGTTCTCAAGCCGGTTCCAACCCTTCTCAATTCCCATCCCCGCGCCGTTCGCCATTGCACAAGTCAGCCCGAATTTCTTCAGGGTAGGCCATTCGTCTGGGCCTTGGAGTTCGATGGACTGCAACCCCATTTCTTTCCCTGCACGACAAAGGTCTTCCAGTGGAGTTTTGCTGTAGCACCAACGGCAGACCGAATGATTGATGGCTCCTTTTCGCGGCAGCGCGGCCCTGAGTTCACTGGGCAGTGTGGCCGAGGCCAGCGTGGCCAGGAGCGCGGTCATCGTTGCACTTTTTACCGCAGAACGGCGAGAAACGAGTTGAGACATAAAATCACTCCGGCCAGGGGTTTCGGTTAATGGTCACAACCGCAACCGTGACCGCACGATTCGGCTTCAAATTCCGACTCTTCGGGAACTCGTCCGAGTTCCAAAGTTTTGGTCACATACTGCTGCACTGATTCTTGAATTTTTTGCATCTCCTGTTGCGCATCGATAAAGCCTTTCACTACAGCATTTTCGAGCACAGTAACCCGCAGAGTTTCGTAGCTTTTTAGTTCATCGTCCGTCAACTTGACCCCTTGATGTTGCTTGTGGTGCATGTGTTCGCCACATTCCACTAATTCCTGATACTGACCACGTGATTTATCATCAGCCATGAAGGTATCGATACTGTGGCGCAACGATTTTGAATCCGGTTGATCCAGAATTGTTTGGCAAAGTTCGCGAATTTTTCCAATAAGTGCGGTGTCAGCAGTGGCAGTTGTCATAGTCTTTTCTACTTCAATCCACATTCCACCGCTACCCATCGAGTGTCAAGAGTCAAACCAAGCGTGGACGAGTGGGTTGGATTCTAATACCATTAAGGAACAAAAGTGCCCTGCGCTTTTATTACCGAAGCAACTGAATCGATGCCAAAGCTTACTCATTTATTCCAAAACAACCGAGAATGGTCTGCGCATATCAGGGAGAAAAATCCGGATTTTTTCCGCAAACTTTCGCAGCAACAGTCTCCCGGGTATCTCTGGATTGGTTGCTCGGACAGTCGAGTGCCCGCGAACGAAATTGTGGGGTTGCTTCCAGGGGAGTTATTTGTCCACCGCAATGTGGCGAATCTGGTAGTTCACACGGATCTGAATTGCCTTTCAGTCATGCAATTTGCTGTCGATATTCTCAAAGTGCGACACATCATCGTCTGTGGCCATTACGGATGCAGTGGCGTCCTTGCAGCCTTTCGTCGTGAGCGACTAGGGTTGAGTGACAATTGGCTGCGTCATGTCGAGGACGTGCGCCTTAAACACCAGCATTTGTTAGCAGGTATCCCGAACCCCAGCGAAGCATCCAATCGATTGTGTGAACTCAACGTGATTGAGCAGGTTGTAAACGTTTGCCAAACTACAATCGCTCGTGATGCGTGGGAACGCGGTCAGGAGTTGACCGTCAATGAGTGGATCTACGGCCTGCAGGATGGGATTCTGCGTGATCTCAACATCACCGTGACCGATTTTCACGAAACTATTCCCACCTACCAATCAGCTCTTGCCGCCTTGGCATAAGGGGGATTTCAAGCACTTGCCTTCTCACGATTCAAATCGTGCGCCTCTGGGCTGATTTGACACTTAGCCGGATCGGGTTATGGGTGTTTGGAAGACTTATGCAAACAGACAAGATGCCCCCAAAGACGCAGGCAGCGTTGCAATCTGCCAAAGAAATCGCTCATGAAATCATGTTGACCGGGATAGGCCGGTAGCAGTTTCTTGTACTCAGCGGAGTATCGGGCACAACGCTCAGGCAAAAGGCTATCTGAAAATGACTGGCAAAGGGCCAAGAATTTGAGGCTGCAGGGGAGACAGATTTCGTGGGTGCGCCGCACAAGGTCGATTTCGTCCAAATATAGCGATAGCTGGATGTCGGGCACGGTTCTTCTTGAATCAAAAGGATTCGACTTTGGTGCCTCAATCCGATTTCCTTGAATCTCGTGGAGCACATCGAATCCGCCCCCGAAATCAATCCTCATTGGGCTTTGGTTTTGAAGCGGTGTGTCGATTGGGTGCGACTTCGATATCGGTTACGGTGGGAAGGTTTGCATGGAGCAGGTCATTGGGCGCGGGTTCTTGAGAACGGCCTACGATTGGCTGCATCAACACCTGAGATACGAATGGATGTCGTAAGCAGTTTTGCCGTCCTGCACGACTCCTGCCGACGAAATGATCTTGCCGATCCTAGGCATGGAGCTAGAGCTGCTGTGTTGGTCAGGGATTTGTCGCGGCAAGGGCTTCTCCCGATGGATGAGGACGGTGTGATTCTATTGGAGAAAGCTTGTCGCACGCACACGGGAGGGCGGATTCCCGAGGTTCCGACGGTGATGGCTTGCTGGGACAGTGACCGACTCGACTTGCCCCGGATCGCAGGTGTCGAGGTCCGGGTTGAATGGCTCGGTACTGCCTTTGCCAAGGAATCCGCGTTTGTCGAAGCAGCGACGCACCGCGCGCGAGCAAAGGTTTTTCCCTATCGGCAGATTTTCAATCCGTAGGCGTTATTGTCGTCCTTTTGAGGTCGGCCCGTCCCCGTGGACACAATCACGGGTGCCAGGTGGGGTACATTTGCGAATGAGTCTGAGTGCTTTTTTCAAGGGCTTAGATGGAATAGGCTGGGTTGACACGGGAGATATTCTAAGGGATGACTGCAGACGTTTTGGAAGCACATCGGAATGCCCGAGTTTATGCCGCCGGCAAATCCAGTCTGGAACGGATCATGGTGCTTCTCGCCCAACGCCCAGCCTACCCAGCAGAACTGAGGCGATTGGCCCGGTTGACGCCTCGAGGTTGGGGCATCCTGTGGGACGAATTAAAGAGGAGTGGTCTTTTGACCAAGGAAGTGTCTCAACGCCGGTGGCGGCTTCGCTCGGATCGGGAACTGGTTGAACAATGG
>WBXJ01000209.1 GCA_008933045.1 Verrucomicrobiota bacterium | reverse complement strand
GGACTGGGCGTGTAGAGCGTTTGAAAAAATCCCGCGCCAAACCATCCATGGTAAATGATCGGCCCACGGAGCAGAACGCCGAATTTTGCCGATGAATAAATCCGACCCTGCCATCGGCTTCCGCCGACCCAGTTAAAATATTCCGGGTGCCGATGCGTGAGCAGTGCCTCCGCCTCACCGTAACCCTGCTGCTGCTTTAAATAATCGCGTGAAGTTGCCCGCCGATAATGCCAGACAAACCCGCCGGGGCTAAACCCAAGTTGGTATCCCTGCTGCTGTAACCGCCAGCAAACATCCACATCATCGCCTGCCTTTCGAAATAGAGGATCAAAACCACCGATGTCGTCCAAGGCCCATTTGTAAAAGGCCATGTTGCAGCCCGGGATGTGTTCAGCGAGGCGATCCGTAACCATGACATGGGCTGGGCCTCCCGGTGATACCATGACACAAGCAGCCACCCAGGAATCCTCAGGTGGCAAAAGGTTGTGGCCGCCGATACCCGTGAACGGGCTGTTCAACAAATCACCAATTAGGTAATGAAGCCAGTCCTCATCTGCCCGACAATCGGAATCCGTAAACGCGACAATTTCCCCGACTGCTAGAGCGATTCCCGTGTTACGTGCGACGGATAAGCCTTGGTTTTGCTCATGCTTGATGTAACGAACTTCGGGATACCGTCGGGCGATTGTTTCGCTGTTGTCCAAGGATCCATCATCCACCAAAATCACTTCGTAGGATGGATAGTTGAGGTGCTGCAACGACTTCAAGCAACTGTCCAGAGTGCGTTCGCCGTTGTAACTCGCCACCACAATCGAAACCTTTGGATAGCTGGGTAGTGGGAAATACGGTGCGATTTGGAACAATCGGCGCACTGTCGCAAAAGCAAGTTTGGGCTGGCGATCCACCGTCGTTAATCCGAAGGCCCAATCCGTGATCTGACGCCCGTCCTTGAACCAATCATCCGTGAAACTATAAACAAACGTCCCTGCAACCCCTCCGCGAAAAGCCGTCTCAATTTGCCAGCTAAGGATTTCTTGTTGTGAATCTTCACCTTCACGCAGCGAATCGATCCCAAACTCACCCAGAAGCAGCGGCTTTCCGTCGGAGATCATCTGTAGCCGTGCGACGTAATTCTCGAACGGCCGTTGCTGGTGGAGATAAACGTTGAAGCAATGAAAATCAATATTCTGCGGCCGGAGATACTCGGTGGGAGGATAATTCGCAAAGGTGCAGAGACAATTAGGCGCGATTTGTTTCACTTCCTCGACTGCTTGCTCAATGAAACCAGCAACCTCCTTAGCCCCGCTCCAGCGCACGATGTCAGCGGGAGGTTCGTTGAGGACACTAATCGCCATGACCGCCGCGTGATTTCCGCAGGCCTGTGCCGCATGCCGAACAGCACTCAAAGCCTCTTCAGTCGCCACCTTGTTATCTAGAAAACACAGGTGCTTATTCCAAGGCACATCAACCAAAAGTCGAAAGCCATGTGCCAGCACGAGGTCTAAAAACCAATGAGGAGGAACATGGTAAATCCGCAACACATTCGCGCCGAGATCTTGAATCAGTGCAAAATCACGTTTTGTCTGCGCCAAACTTCCAAAAAAGTCGCCGTGCGAATTGGGCGCAAATGGCCCATAGGTCACCCCTCGAGCGTAGAATTTCTTCCCGCCCAGCCGGAAAAACTTGCCCTCGACACTAACGCGGGACGACATATTCACCGTGGCACCCATGACGGCTCCTTGAAGCAGACCAGATTTATTATCAACGCGAGATTGCACTAACAAAACCAACCCGCTGGGTCAAAGCTAATCGAAACAGAATACGGAATCAGAATGACGCTCGCCCTTACCCCTGCCTCTCTCCTCAATGGGAGAGAGGTCAAAACCCAAAGTCTTGCGGCGTCAGCCCGGCCTAACGAATGATGGAGCGGGTGGTGCCGATGGGAAGTTCTTTCTTCGGATCCGGCACGATGGCGATGCGTCCGGTGGCGTGCTTGTATTTGGCGTGGCTGCCCTTCCGCGAAGGAAAAAAAGAAACCGTGCTCCTGAAGCACTCGGATGACTTCCGAGGAACCGAGCCGTTTAGGCATTCACCATCTCCTGACCGATGCTGACGTCCGAGACAGCGGTGAACGGCGGGGATCTTTCGCCCTCGAAGTAAAGTTCAACGGCCTCCTTAAGGTTGACGACCGCTTCCTCGCGGCTAGAGCCGAAGCTGGACACGTCCACGTTAAGGCATTGCGCGACGTGAAACTCGTCCTCGCGATAGAGGCAGTAAGCGATTTGTTTCATTGCCGAAAGAATATCATGCCGAACCAGCAGGGGCAACGGAACAGATTCCTATTTTCGTTGCTGCCTTGCTCCATCAATCTGATACATAAACGGTATGCCAGTGCCACTTTCCCAAATCGTTCGTTATTGTGAATCTGTTTTGAAGACACAGACCTTCACCGATTATGCGGGAGCGGTGAATGGTCTTCAGGTTCAAAATCAAGGGAAGGTGACCCATATCGCGGCAGCCGTGGACGCCTCGCACAATGTCATCCAAAAGGTCGTGGCAACACGTGCCGATTTTTTGCTAGTCCATCATGGCCTTTTTTGGAGCCCCTTCCAACCGTGGACAGGCCGACGTTATGATCTCTTGCGCCTTCTCTTGGATCATAATTTAGCAGTTTACAGCTCCCATCTGCCCCTGGATGCCCATCCTCGTCTCGGCAACAATCGGCAGTTGGCCAACGCGTTGACTCTGGGAAAAGCGCGGCCGTTTTTCTTTGAGAAAGGTCGGTTTCTTGGATTGCAGTTTAGTTCCGATATTTCACGAGAAGAACTAGCTCATCGACTGGCCCAAGCGACAGGAACCCAGCCCATCGTCATTCCTGGAGGCCCTGAGCGTTGTCGGCGGATCGGGATTGTCACGGGTGGTGCGGGTGAACAGCTCGGCTTGGCGGCTAGCGAAGGGGTGGATACGTTCATCACAGGCGAAGGCAAACACTGGACCTTCGCGCTCGCCGAGGATGCAGGGATCAACGTGTTGTATGGAGGCCACTATGCAACCGAAACCTTCGGGGTAAAGGCTCTTGCCGCCCATTTAGCGAAAAAATTTGAACTCACTTGGGAGTTCATCGACCATCCAAGCGGTCTCTAATTCCGGAACCCTCGCTTTCTATCACCTATGCTTTGGCGAAACTTGGCTCTTGTTTTTGTTTCCCTGTTGTTTCTTATTCTCACAGCTTGCCGACATCCCCTGAAGTTGGGTGCCGACTCCACTCAATCATTGGCATCGTTCGAGTTTGCTTGGCGCGTGTTACGAGATTCTTACTTCGATACAAACTTCAACGGACTCAACTGGCAGGCGGTCCACGACGAACTGGCTCCTCGCGCTGCACAGGTTCGGACGGCTGCCGAACTCCGGCCAATTCTTGAGGACATGGTCGCTCGTTTAGGCCACTCCCACATGTCGATCATTCCAGGAAATAACACGCCCTCGGATCTGCGGGAAACGGCTTCCTCCCCAGAAATTCCTGCCAAGAAACCCGTTGGTTTAGGGACTTTAGGACTCAAGTTGCGCCTTGTGGATTCAGATCTCCTCGTCACCGAGGTCACTCCCCACTCGTCCGCAGCAAAAAACGGCGTCCAGCTCGGGTGGAAACTTCTCACCATTGATGATTCAAACCTGCCCCAACAAATCTCCGATATCCACAACAAACCCGCCTACCAGAAAACCGATTTTGTCGCGTGGAATCTCGGCGAGCACGCGCAACGTGGCGAGGTGAACTCAACGGCCCATGTGACGTTTCTGGACGCGGCCGATCAGGCCCAATCGCGTGATCTCGTGCGATTCGCCTTGCCCGGCCAACCAGTGACCCTTGGACATTTCCCACCAGTCCATACCACGTTTGAACACCGCTGGTTGGATCCCAGTGGCCCGAAACGCATCGGTTATATCCACTTCAACTTCTGGATGATTCCGGCCGCTCGAGCATTCGATCAAGCAATCGAGGAGCTGAAACCAGCTCAGGGCGTCATCATCGACATGCGCGGAAACCTGGGTGGCCTAGCGGCGATGGTCATGGGAGTCGCCGGCCATTTCGTCACCAACCGACAAGACCTTGGTGTCATGCTCACGCGCGAGAACCAGCTTCACTTCTATGCGTTTCCACGCACCGTCAACCCTGCGGGAGATGGCACACTACCCTATACCGGGCCCGTGGCCATCCTGACGGACGGGAACAGTGCCAGTGCTGCCGAACTTTTTGCCGGCGGAATGCAGGCGATCGGGCGTGCACGTATTTTTGGGCAAGAGTCCGCTGGACAAGCCCTCCCCGCGACATTCACCCAACTCCCCAATCGGGACCTCCTCTACCATGCCTTCGCCAATTTCCTCCTGCCAGATGGTCGCCGACTCGAAGCAAACGGAGTCCGCCCCGATGAAGTCATTCCCTTACGACGGGCCGATCTAATCGCCGGCCGCGATGCGACACTCGAGGCCGCAGTCCAATGGATCCAAAAGCTCCAGCCCTAATCCATATTCTACTCTCAACTCCACGTCAGGGGCGCAACTCACCCTATCGGGCTGGGAGACACGAACTCGGTGCTCTGACTTCGTTCATTTCGTTCATTTCGTTCGCCTCATTTCGTTCATTTCGTTCATTTCGTAGGGTGCGGCTTCGTCCGCAACCTTTCCGTTATCCCCTGCCCTTTGCTTTTAGCCTAAAAGTAGGAGCGGCAAGCTCCTTTGGGTTCGATCCTTAGAAGTAACCCGTACCCTTATAGCCTCTAACGCTGACCAAGCGTTTAGAGGC
>WBXJ01000208.1 GCA_008933045.1 Verrucomicrobiota bacterium | reverse complement strand
CGCTTGCGCTCGGTGCCACGACCATAAATTCGACCCCATCCCAACGCGCGACTATTATTCACTCTACGGAATCCTTTCGAGTTCTCGTTATGCCCAACGACCCCTTTTTGCGTCGGGAAAATTTGACGAAATTACCACGCGTGTTTCGGCGGCTAAGGCTAAATTGGCCACTGCGATGGTTGATTCTTGGCGAAGTCAAAGTCATGGGTTAACGAATTATCTAGCTGCTCTGCGTGTTTCAAACCCTCAGCTTGATCCCTCGATCAGAACCAACAAGCTCACTGCACTGAAGCAATCTCTAGAAGCTCAATCGAAGCGTGCTTCGCACCCACAAACTCTGCCAAAGACGGCTTGGGCTTCTGCTGCAGAACCAAAGTCTTTTCAGGACTGGTTGGTTGATGGGGAAGCTTTTCGGGATGCGTTAGTTGCACCGAATGAAATCATCTTCTTGGGTGCGGATCATCACCCTGTGTTGGCGGTTGAGCCAATGTTGCATAGCGCAAAAATATCAAATCGCCTGCAGGGTGCGATTCGCTCCCCGACGTTTACGATCACGAACCGTTACATCCACTTGAGGGTCGCAGGGCGTGAATCGCGGTTTAATCTGATGGTCGATAATTTTAACATCGTTCAAGATCCAATTTACGGCACGTTGCGGCGGGTGTTGGATCGAGATGAGTTGTCTTGGACAACCATCGACCTCGAGCGATGGAAGGGGGATCGGGCCTACATCGATTTGAGCGATACTTCGACCCGGGATCTAGCTTCGAGTGGAAAATCGTCTTACTCAGAAACTGGATGGATCGCTCTTTCTCATGTTGTATTGTCAGAGGACTCGAAACCACCAGAATTAGGAACAACACTTGGTGCTGTTATTTCTGACTCGTCCATCCTTGGTGATGTGGAAATCGAACTCACAAGGATCAAGGATCATTCAAGCGAACCAGCGGGTCTTGTATCCTCGTTGGTGCGGTTTGGTTTTTTTGACTTGATCAGTCCGGAGCATCCCTCCTTCAAAGATTTGATTGCTCTCGAAAAACTAATTCCAGATGTGGTTCGTGTTCCCTCGATGGCTGACGGGAACGGCCTTGATGAAAATATTTTCGTGCGAGGTAATCCCAAACTGATCGGTGAGAACGCGCCTCGTCGATTTTTAGAGGCTGTGGATGGAAAATCGCGTGAGTTGTTTAGCGTCGGCAGCGGGCGGCGTGAGCTCGCGGAGCGCCTGCTTGATTCCGGAAATCCGTTTCCAGCTCGCGTGATGGTGAACCGAGTTTGGTTACATCTTTTCGGTCGAGGGATCGTACCTACCCCCGATGATTTTGGAGTGCTTGGTCAAGCACCTACACATCCTCAATTGCTGGATTGGTTGGCTGACAACTATCGATCTAATCTCGGTTGGTCGAACAAAAAACTGATCAAGCTGTTGGTCACATCTCGCACCTACCGCATGTCGAGCAGGGCAGGGGATTCACGAGCGGAGGAATTAGATCCCAATAACCTACTTTGGCACAGAATGCCAATCAAACGACTTGAAGGTGAAGTAATCCGTGATGCGATGTTGGCACTGTCGGGGCGGCTAGATCAAACCATGTACGGCACCAGCGTTCCTGTGCATCTGACGGAGTTCATGGATGGCCGAGGGAAACCGGGCCAAAGTGGACCATTGGACGGGGCACGCCGTCGGAGTATTTACCTTGAAGTTCGCCGCAACTTTCTTTCCCCATTGATGCGTAATTTTGACACGCCAATTCCCTTTTCTACTGTGGGTCGGCGTACGGTGTCGAACGTGCCAGCTCAATCACTAATTCTGTTGAATGATCCATTTATCAAAGAGGAGAGCATGTTTTGGGCAAGGCGAGCCTTGGCAACCATGGGTGACGACCCCGAAGGATTGGTGCGGCACCTTTACCGAGAGGCCTTTGGGCGAGAGCCAACGGCTGAGGAACAACAAGGCTCTAAGGAATTCCTTGCGCAGCAGAGTAAAGCTTATGGGGCGACAGGCAATGACCCTGCTTCGATTGCGGATCTGTGCCACGTCTTGTTTAACGTCAAAAGTTTCATTTACCTCAACTAAATCCATGGGAATTCAACCGTTTCTAGTTTCAAGACGCGAGGCCCTGTGCCGGACAGCAAATGGGTTTGGTGCATTAGCTTTTTTTTCGCTTCTTCAAGATCAAGCTCGTGCCGCCTCGGTTTCTCCGCTCGCCGCCAAGCCTTCCCAGTTTCCGGCAAAGGTCAAAAACATCATCTTCCTCTACATGGATGGAGGACCTTCGCAAGTCGATACCTTCGATCCAAAACAACGATTGCAGTCTGAAAACGGCCAACCATTCAAAATGAAAATGGAGCCCACCCAGTTTAATAATAATGGCAACACTCTAGGCTCTCCCTGGAAATTCAAACAACATGGACAAAGCGGTTTACCGATCAGCGAGCTGTTCCCAGAGATTGCAAAGTGTGCGGACGATCTTTGCGTCATTCGTTCCATGACCTCAAATTTTTCTGAACACACGAATGCCAATTATTTCTTACACACCGGACTTGGGTTATCCGGTCGGCCTAGCATGGGTGCTTGGGTTACTTATGGTTTGGGTTCCGTAAACCAGAACCTTCCTGGGTATGTAGTTTTGAACGGAGGGCTGGTTCCGCCGGGTGGATTGGACAACTTTGGCAGTGGGTTCTTACCCGCCAGTTACCAAGGTTCGATCCTCAGAGCGGGAGCAAAACCATTGGCGAATATCAATCCGCTAGAGCCAAAGCCAGGGTTGCAAGAAAACAAGCTCAACTTACTCAGGAAATTAGATGCCCAAGTCATTAGGGAGTTTGGCGCTGCTGATCAGTTGGAATCTGCTGTCGCCAATTACGAATTAGCCTATCGAATGCAGAGCGCGGTGCCTGAACTAGCTGATATCAAAGGCGAGAGCGAGGCAACTCGGAAGCTTTATGGTTTGGATTCTGATGTTCCTGGCACAAGGAGTTATGGCTCCCAATGCCTCACAGCACGAAGGCTGGTGGAGCGAGGAGTGAGATTTATCGAGCTCACCTGTGGTCAGGTCGATGGCAATGACCGATGGGATCAACATTCCAACTTACAAAAGGGCCACGCATCCAATGCGCGTGCGGTAGATCAACCGATTGCGGGTTTACTTCGAGATCTCAAATCTCGGGGACTTTGGGATAGCACTTTGGTCGTGTGGGCTGGAGAGTTCGGCAGGACTCCTTTTGCTCAAGGCAGCGATGGTCGAGATCACAATCCGTTTGGTTTTTCAATCTGGTTAGCGGGGGGAAGCGTCAAAGGCGGTTTGGCTTATGGAGCCACCGACGAATACGGCTACAAAGCCGTCGAGAATAAAGTAACCATCCACGACCTCCATGCCACTATGCTCCACCTGCTTGGTGTCGATCACACCAAACTCACGTTTCGTTTCTCCGGTCGCGATATGCGACTCACAGACGTCCACGGGGACGTAGTGAAAGCTGTTTTGAGTTAAGTCAGCACAAACAGCCAATCCTAGGGTAAGAGTCCGCTTGATTTGCGACTGCAAAATCTCTCAATTTAGTCTTTGAATCCAAGCGATTCTAGGCGATGCTGTACCTTTAAATTATGGACGTCCGACTACCTAAACTTGGTGAAGGCGCCGAATCCGGCGTTGTGGTCAGCATTGCTGTTAATGAAGGCGATGCCGTGACTAAGGGGCAGATTATTCTTGAGCTTGAGAACGAAAAAGCGGTGACCGCTATCCCCAGTTCTGAGACTGGGACGGTGGGCCGAATCGCTGTCAAAGTGGGAGATAAGATCACCGTTGGCCAAGTAATTTTCAGCTTCGTTGGTGGCGGTTCTCCGGCCGCTGCGCCTGCCGTTAAAACGGTGGCGAGCGGTACAGAAAAAGCCAAAGCAGCTCCTAAAATTCAGCCTTCCGTGGCAGTTGAAAGCACGTCAGAGGCAATCGGAGAAGGAATCTCAGCAGAATCAGGTTCAGCAACCGCAGCCGGTTTGCCATTGGCGGCGTCTCCTTCGCTTCGACGTATCGCCTTTGATTTGGGTATTGATCTGGCCACAATTCGCGGCAGTGAGAGTGGTGGGCGAGTGGTGATCAGCGATCTTCGCCGTTTTATTGATCGGCTCAAAGTCGCTGCTTCTCGAGCCAATGCTGATTTACCGACCTCAACGAACGGATCTCAGGATGCATCCACGCCGACTAAAGCTGTAGCGATTGATTTTTCAAAATGGGGATCGGTCACCAGGAAACCCTTGGCACCAATCCGCCAGACGATCGCCCGAAGAATGGTGGAGAATGCGGTATCGATTCCTCACGTCACCCAGTTCGACGAAGCAGATATCACCACATTGCTCCAACTTCGCAAGAAATGGTTACCGGCTTATGAAGCCAAGGGCGCTCGCATTACTTTGACCACGCTTTTGTTGAAAGCGGTTGCGCACACGCTTAAAAAGTTCCCCAACTTTAATGCGAGTCTCGACGAATCGACGCAAGAACTCGTTCTCAAGGATTACGTTCACATCGGCATGGCAGTTGATACGGACCAAGGTTTACTGGTTCCTGTATTGCGCAACGTGGATCAGAAGTCATTGTTTGAGTTATCCAAAGAGCTGAATGAGCTCGCTGAAAAAGCGAGAGATCGAAAAATTTCTCTCGAGGAAATGAAGGGTGGATCGTTCACTATTTCGAACCAAGGAGCTATTGGTGGCGGACATTTCACACCGATTGTCAACAAGCCTGAAGTAGCCATTCTTGGGCTTGGAAAAACAGTGCTTAAACCCGTCGTTCTGAAGGATCAATCAGTGGCGGCACGGAGCATTTTGCCAATTTCACTTTCGTATGACCATCGCATCATCGATGGAGGAGAAGCTGCCCGTTTCTCTGTCGAATTGGTTCATCAGTT
>WBXJ01000207.1 GCA_008933045.1 Verrucomicrobiota bacterium | reverse complement strand
GCCCGCCGCAAATCGTAAGTCGAGGATCAGTCCTTTGAGTGGGCGGATGGCTTGGAGTTGTTTGAGGTCTTTGCCGAATTGTTCCCCTAACCCTTGGCTGACGGTGCCGATGCGGATGTATCCGTAGGCATCGTCAAAAAGGTTGGTGCTTGCGACGAGGCGATCAGTGGCGGCATTCGTGTCGGTCGGGCCACCAAGGAGTTCGACACGTCCGCGCAACTGATCCACAAGCCCTAGAGTCGCTGCGCGGTTGAGGTCCTCGGGAGAAAGTCCAACGAGGTTCGAACGGATCAAGGAATAGAGTTCTTGAAAGTTGGCAGTGGGTTTGGTTTCGTCGGCGCGGCTGGGTGCGCCAAGTGAGAGCCAAGCCAACGCAAGAGCGGTGAGCCAACGGTTTTTGCGAAAGTTCATGTGACAGTGACAGCAATCCAACCACGCCGGCATGGCGCGCAAGGATAGCTTAGCATGGGAGTGCTTTGGCGGCAATATCCCTACGGACATGGGAACCCTCGAAGTGGATGAGATCCACAGCTTGGTAAGCCGCCGCTTGAGCTTCGGCCAAAGTAGCACCGAGAGCGGTGACTCCCAGGACGCGCCCGCCGTTGGTCATCACCGTATTATTTTTGGAGGCGGTTGCCGCATGAAAGACTTTCACATTTGGCAACGCAGCCGCACGATCCAAGCCCGTGATGACATGGCCCTTTGTGAAGTGGCTCGGGTAACCGCCAGAGGCCATCACGACACAGACCGCAGCTTGAGGGGACCAGTGCAGTTCGTGCTGCGCGAGCGTGCCTGCCACGCTGGCTTCGAGGAGATCAAGCAGATCGTTTTCGAGACGCATCAGGTAGACTTGAGTTTCGGGATCGCCAAAGCGGGCATTAAATTCGAGCACCTTTGGGCCGGTCGCCGTGAGCATCACTCCCGGGTAAAGGATGCCTTTGAAAACGATGCCCTCGGCGGCACAACCTTTGAGCCAAGGATCAAGAATGCGTCGGCCGGTTGCCTCTAACTCAGCGTGACTCAAGAACGGGGTTGGGCTGTAGGTGCCCATGCCGCCGGTGTTGAGTCCTTGGTCACTTTCCAACGCACGTTTGTGATCCTGCGCGGTGGGAAAAAGTGTAGCAGTCACCCCGTCGCACAGCGCGTGCAGGGAGATTTCCGGACCGTCGAGAAGTTCTTGGATCACGATCTGGGTGCCCGCCGCGCCGAACGAGTGGCGGACCAAAATATCATCAATCGCCGCGTGGGCCTCGTCGAGATTGTGACAAATGAGGACCCCTTTTCCAAACGCGAGACCATCAGCTTTGACGGCGCAGCGTCCGCCCAATTCCTGCGCAAAACATAAGGCTAAACGCGGATCATCAAACGTGCCCGCGCGCGCTGTGGGGATCCCATGGCGCTCCATGAAATTTTGAGAAAAAACTTTCGAGGATTCAAACTGCGCGGCTTGTTGGTTGGGCCCCCAGATGCGTAGGCCGTTTTTTTCAAACAGATCCACGATGCCAAGTGAGAGGGGGTTATCCGGGCCGACAACGATGAGGTCAGGGCGATTCTCAAGCGCGAAGGCGAGTAACTCGGCCAAGTTTTCCGCGCTGATTGGAATGCAGGAGACGCGCACCTTGCCCGGACAATCTTCCAAGGCCATTCCCGCATTCCCTGGAGCGCACCATATCTGTCGAGCCCGAGGGGACCGCGCCAATTTCCAGACCAAGGCATGTTCGCGACCGCCGGAACCAATCACCAAAAGTTTCATGCCACCCAGTCAATCAGAGGGGTGACGGTGGGAAAACTATTTTTATTCCCGCGCACGAAATCGGTTCGTGGATGCAGTCGGGCTTCAGAGTTAGGAGAGGATCCGTAGCCGATCGGGATCATACGGAGATTTGAGGTGAGGCGTGGCAGGATAACGTCGGCCAGAAATGTTGATCTCGTAGCGGCCTCCCAGAAGGAACGCCGGATCCACACCGGCTTCATTCTTCACATAACCCATCCCCACCGCAGCACCCAAGGTGTGACCGTAGGCACCCGAAGTGGTGTAACCCACGACGTGTTGGTCGCGGTAAATAGGTTCGCTGCCCCAAAGCACTGGCTCGGGATCTTGCAGGACGAAGGTGACCAGTTGTCGTGTCAGTCGATTTTGTTTTTGCTGAAGCAGGGCGTCGCGGCCAAGAAACGCAGCGGGTTTTTTCCAAGCGATGGCGAAACCCAGCCCCGCTTCTAGCGCGGTGTCGTCTGGAGAAATATCGGATCCCCAAGCGCGAAATCCTTTTTCTAGGCGCAGGGAATTGATGGCGTAATGACCTGCGTTTACCAACTGAAGATCGCGTCCGGCTTCCAGAAGCGCGTCGTAAAGCGCGGCGGCTTGGCTGATGGGGACGTGTAATTCCCAGCCGAGTTCGCCGACATAAGTGATCCGGATTGCTCGCACGGTAGTCCTTCCGAGCGAGAGGGATTGCGCGGTGCCAAAGGGAAAAGCCGAATGCGATAAATCAGTTTCTGTGAGACGTTGCAATAGCTCACGAGAGTTCGGACCCATCACACCGAGGACGCTGGTGGATTCGGTGATGTCAGTCAGCGCGACACGTTCTTGAGGTAAGAAATTGCGACGGATCCAATCTTGATCGCGTATGGTTTGGCCTGTGCTACCAATGATGTAAAACTCCTCACCGCCCAATCGTACAATGGTGACGTCGCTTTCGAATGCGCCTCTGTGATTGAACAAACCAGTGTACACGGCCTTGCCGATGGGCACATCGAGATCAGCTCCACACAGGCGTTGTAACACGGTGAGCGCGTCGGAACCTTTCAACAGGTATTTGGAAAAACCGGTTTGATCAAAAATCGCGACGCTCTCACGGCACGCTCGATGTTCTCGCGCGTGAGCTGGAAACCAATTCTGACGTTGAAAAGAATATTGCATCACGGGTTGCAGTGCGCCCGTGGCAAACCATAACGGACGCTCCCAACCGTTGCGGCTCCCAAAACACGCGCCGCTTTTCGCAAGCCGAGAATGCAAGGGAGTTTGGCGCATCCCACGGGCCGACTCGAATTCACGATTGGGCCATGCCATCTGATAATGCAGCCCTAGCACCTCCGTCACGCGTTCACGTAAAAAGGCGCGATTATTTGCCCAAGGCGCAAACCGACGAATATCCACCGACCAGAGATCCAACGTTGCTTCGCCCGCCTGCATCCATTCGGCGAGATATTTCCCCGCGCCCCCCGCGCTGGCAATTCCCACGGAATTGAACCCCGCCGCGACGTAAAGATGGCTTACCTCTGCAGTTTCCCCGAGGATGAAATTATTGTCTGGGGTGAAGCTCTCGGGTCCATTGGTAAATTTTTCAAATTTACAATCTCGCAACGCTGGAATGCGATGGCGTCCGTTAGCAAGTGGCACGGAGAACTTGTCCCAATCGGGCTCCAAAAGTTGGAACGCAAAATCCTTAGGAACCTGATCCACCGCCCATGCTTTGGAGGATTCTTGGAATGCGCCCAGCATGACCCCTTGCCCTTCACCACGAAAATAAAGACACAAATCAGGATCGCGACCTACGGGCAATTCATCAAACGCACCGCTCAACGGTTCGGTGACGACGTAATGGTGCTCGACGGGATAGAGAGGAATCGTGACTCCACATTGCAAGCCGAGTTCGCGCGTCCACATCCCGCCGCATAACACGACGTATTCTGCCTTGATCGATCCTTGGTCGGTCGTGACGCCGGTCACTCGACCGTCCCGACGATTGATACCCGTGACACGGACATGTTCCAAAATAGTTGCGCCTCGCGAACGTGCGCCCTTGGCCAAGGCGACGGGAACTTCTCTGGGGATAACTTTGCCATCGTGCGGCAACCAAGCGGCACCCAACACATCATCCACCCGCAACAACGGCCACTTCTCGAACGCCGCTTCCGGGCTGATCAGATGCGCTTCTACACCGAATAATTCCGCCATGGCCATCGTCCGGCGCAACTGGATCATGCGGTCCTCCGACTTGCCGAGAATGAGACTGCCGACTTGTTTCCAACCGACGGAATGGCCCGTCTCCTGCTCGAGTCGCGAATAAAGTTCGGCGGTGTATTTGTTGATTCGCGTCATGCTATTGCTGGTCCGCAATCGGCCCACCAAGCCCGCCGCGTGCCAAGTAGTCCCCGCCGCGAGCTCATTCTGTTCCAGCAATACGACGTCCTTCCAACCAAGAAGGGTCAGGTGGTAAGCGACACTGGTTCCGATAACCCCTCCACCCACGATCACCACTTTAGCTTCTGAGGGTAACGAATGGTTTGATGTCATGATTTCTCAATAAAATGAAGCGAGCTGCGATGGTCTGCAAATCAATTCTGTAGAGTTTGACAATCGTCGTTGCCTTTCGGAGGAGTCGAAGTAACTTCGCAGCCTCCGGTCTGGGATCAGGGGCTTGGTATCGGCCTCGCTAATCCCAGGCGGAAAATGAGATGACGGATCAGACCAATATCATACCCAGTCCGACCACTCCGCTGCGGGAGGTGCGAGAATTAGACACCGAGTTAGGCTCAGCCAAAGGTCTCGCGCTGTTGAGTGCAGCCGCTTTGGATGAACGGTTGCAAAAGGTGCGGGATCGGGATGGGTTACGCCTGTTCTTGCATGAATACTGCGACCGAGTTCTGGTGCCGGTGGAGTTGCAGGTGATTCAAGAAGCCCATGCTCACGCGACCTGCGGGCACGCACAGGAGTTAATCGAGCTGGATCAACGGTTGACGCGAGAATTTCCTAACATCTCCTTCCTGATGGCCAGCCAGTTGATAGGCCGGATCCAGTTGCGAAAGCTTCGACCATTACGTGGTCAAAAAATGGTGCGGCGTTATCTCGAAGCCGTTCGACATGGCGATGCGAAGGGTTGGCACACCGTCGTCTATGGCATGGTGTTGGCACTCCATTCAATTCCTCTCCGGCAAGGTCTGGTGCATTACGG
>WBXJ01000206.1 GCA_008933045.1 Verrucomicrobiota bacterium | reverse complement strand
CGCTCGGGCGGTGCTCCCGCAAAAATTGCGGCAAGGTGCGCTTCATCGCGCACAACCCGCGGCAACGCCACTCCTTCAAGCACACCATCTTCCTTCTCAGAAAACGCTGCGCTCGACCGGAGGGCAGCCATAAAGTCTAGGCGTCATCCGTGAGCGCAACACTCCAACGAGACCACGCATCCACCCTTGCGAAGAGTAACCCGAAGAAGGCACTCGCGCAGGCCCGCAAGGTAAAGGAGCCGTGGTTTCGGGCGCAGGGATTATCTTGGGTGGCAAGATTCACGGACGGTGATCCAGTTGCCATAGCATCTGAGGCGGCGAAGGCCGCCCGAGAATGTGAGGACGATTACAAGAGGTCAGCGGTTCGGGCTTGGGAGATTGCTGCATTGGCGGAGCGCGATTTCAAAAAGGATGCTCGAAAGAGTTTGAGCGAAGCACTCGCCATTGCCAAATGCGTCGAGCCGATTTCTTCCCGGAGCGAGGCACTTCTTTTACTTCTTCAGGCCGCGTTCAAGATTGGTCGAGACGAGGCTGAGAGAGTGTATGAGATTTTGAAGGCTTCATGCCCGGTTGACGAGCACTGGCGATCCAAGCGCGCCGTGCGTGACGGTGGGAGGATGCTTTCGGGGGAGAGTGAGCCTCGGCCCTTCTTTTGGTAGCACATGAAGATTAAGATCATAATGCCTAACCCCTAAGTTAGCTTTGAGTCATGGCGGAGTGGGCGTGTGTTGGGGCAGGGCGTCGGTCGCCATGACCTCAAAGGTAACACTGGAACCCCTATGCAAGGGGTCAAGATGGAAGTTGGGTGAACTGAGTTGGATTGGTCTTTTTAGATGCACCTCAGAACCTCCCAGCTCCCAACATGACGAAAGTGCAGCCGTGGAGGGTCTCGATGAACGCCGAAAAGATTTCTCGACCTTTCGCCGCTCTCCCGCTACACGACAGCCATGCACATGGCTCTCCTTGCATTTCCACCCCTCAACAGATGCGGAACTTCTTTTCCATCCACCCTAGCTATACGACTGGCAGAAATCTCCAGTCGTATAATCAGCAGTTAGCCGTCGCTCGCGCACAGTGCCAATGAAGGCTGCCTTCGATGTATTGAGAGACCGACCACGAGTTCCCGTGACTGTCACGAGGGATTCAGTTTGCGCCGGAGACGACTGCGACGCTCCCCACGAAACGCTTCGCGAAGAGTATTCGTTTTTGGACCCGACCGCGTTCGCCAGAGCGATTTCTCACAGTTACTTGCCGTCGGTTGCGGGCGTCAGCCACACATGGACATGCCTGCTCAACGACATTCGCATCGCCGAGATTAGCACCTCGCACATCCAGTCTCTCATCTCTGTCACTCCGTTTGCCGCCTCCAACCGAGTCCACTTCGTGTATCACTCTGCAACTTACTAAATGACCGCAACGCCTAACCCCTATGAAAGGGGTCAAGATGGAAGTTGGGTGAACTGAGTTGGATTGGTTTTTAGATGCACCTCAGAACGTCCCAGCCCCCCAACATGACGAAAGTGCAGCCGTGGAGGGTCTCGATGAACGCCGAAAAGATTTCTCGACCTTTTGCTGCTCTCCCGCTACACGACACGAATGCAAGCACATCACTGCATTCAGCTTCCTCCAACAGGGGCGGAACCCTCCACAACCCTACCCAGCTACGCGACATGGGAAAAATCCTTGTCGTATAATTAGTAGTTAGGGTGCTCTGCCCAATTCCAAATGGACGCTTGAAATAATAAAACATGCACGGCATTCCCTGCGCCTCCCGCGGAACTACAGACACCAACTCCCAACCATGCAGCCCCTGTTTATTCAGGTGAGTCTCCTCGTCTTCCTTTGACCAACCAACCCCAAGTCCGGCAACTGAGTATTCGTAACGATCCATAAATAGAACCCAACCATATGACAGACCTCACAATCCCACAAACCAAATCCAATGCCTGCACCAAGAGCATCATGTATCATCTGGGCGCAATGCGCCTCTCGCTCAAACCGAATGAAGATGTAGGCATTCACTGCGCCGGCGCATTCGGAGTGCTGGCCGTCGCAAACGTAACAGCGGAAGAACCTGACCCTGACTTCATTTGCATCTACGTGAAGAAAGAAGACGGCACGCAGATGCGGGTCGTTGCGCATATATCCCAATGCGCATTCATGTTTTCAGTCATCCCAAAAGACGGAGGCAAACAGCCGGTGATTTAATCCGCCCGCAATCCTAAATCCGACGCACCCTAACCAAGCGCTGCAGCGAACACTCCGCTCAGTCATGCTGCCTGCTCCCCGCCTTCGCCCGCAGCAGGCATCATGCCTTCGCTGCGTGTCGCTGAGCTTGGGGCCGTTAGGCGACTTGCCACGTCTCCCGTGAAGCCAAGAAGAACAAGGACATGGATCATCACCATTCTCTGCGCGATCCTCGCCATTCTGGCAGCGCGAGGATGCTACCACTTCCTTGGCCGTGCCCGACAAGGCATTCAGGGCGGCCCCAACACATTGCTCTGTTTGCTCGTTTACGACGACGCTTCAACGCCGAAAACGGCCCGTGCAAAGTTCCTTTTGGTGAACACCGTTTCTATCGTCCCGTTTCATTCAGAGCCGGTCAGCCACGACCGAGAGGCACGCGCAGACACGCACGGCAAGGTCATGTTACTGTGGAGCGACAACTCCGGCGTGTGGCTGAACGAGATCGAGGCGGACGGAATCACTTTCACTCGCGACCCGGCTGCTCGACTCGACCGCGTGCCTTTCTGGCAGGGTTATACTCTCGGCGCCACCACGGATGGCCGCTCAACTACTGCGGTAGCCGTTCACCACTTGGCGCGAGTCACACTATACCGAGCCACAGCAACATTCTTCGTAGAGCACGTCCGGGATGTAGCACTACCATGAGCGCGCAACCAACGTCGCCTAACCCCTATGTAAGGGGTCAAGATGGAAGTTGGGTGAATTGAGTTGGAGAGTTTGTTGAGGCTTTTTCACGAGCATCTCAAAAAGTCCCGTCCCCCAACATGACCAAAGTGCAGCCGTTGACGGTTTCGATGAACGTCGAAAAGATTTCTCGACCTTTTGCCGCTCTCCCGCTAGAAGCCACAAATGCACATGGCCCCCGGCATTTTTCCTGCAAACAAGAAAAGCCCTATTTTCCTGCCCTACCCAGATACACGACATGGGAAAAATCCGTGTCGTATAATCAGTAGTTAGGCGTTGCTCGCGTCTCGTGAAACTGACATCCGCCATCCTCGGCTTCCTCGCACTTGCGGCCGTCATCGTCGCGGGGGTGGTTGTTTACCGCACACGCGCAGCGGAGGCGGCAGTGTGGCGCGACCTTTCTCGCGTCGTTCCCGCGCAGCCACTCGCGCCCGCCGAGGCGCAATTCACCGACGGGCCGCTGTTCGCGAAGCTCGCACCCGACAACAACGAGATTGGTAGCATTCGACTTAACAACGGCGACACTTGGCGATTCGCTTTTCGTTCTCATCACCTCATCGGCGGCCCCGACAGCTTTTCTGTCTTCGCTGGTCCTTCCGGCACGTTTCGAGTTCGCGGCGATTACTTTTGCTGCGAGGTTCAGTTTCCCCGCGACACTGCCTTTAAGGACAGCGCCGAGTTCGTCGCCTTCCTCCGTCGCGTGCATCCTTCCATCAAACCCGTTCAATGAAATCGATCGCAACGCCTAAGCGCTGCAGCGAGCGGCTCCGGCTGTCACGCTGGCTGCTTCCGCCGCCGCCGGTCTGCCCACCATGCAGGTGCCGCGCCGCACTCCGCGGTCGCTGAGCTTGGGGTCGTTGACATTGCACGCGTCCCATGAATCGAACCGTTCCATTTCTACTTTCGGCTATCATGCTTTGCTCGTGCGCCTCATGGCCCGGCAGGCGTTACCCCGAAGTCCGAGCATACGCATACAACCTCAAGGAAGGCTTCCCCGAGCGCATCATTCAGAACGGCAAACTTGGCAAGACGGTCACCAGCAAGACCGGCGTCCTACTTACGCCCCAGCAGACTCAGCGTCTGATCGCGGCAGTCACCGGCAAGCATCCAAGTCATCCACACGCCGCTTGCTTCCATCCGCGTCATGCATTCGTCTTCTACGATGCGGCACATACTCCCGGAGCTACTTTAGAAGTTTGCTTCGAGTGCCTCAACAACCGCAGCGAGCCAAACGGCATTTTCGGCGACTCAGACTTTCCCGCCTTGACCGAGCTTTGCACCGAATTGCGTCTTCCATCCAGCCCTGGCCGAGACTTCCGAAAAGGCTTCGACGAGTTTAGGCACTCTTTCGACAAGCCTCAACCGACTGACACAGGTTCTGTGCCGGGCATACCCGGTCTCGCTCCAGCACCGAAACCGCAATGAACGAATCGCCTATGGTCCACGGAAGGCGCGTCCGGGCGGTGGGCCATTGTTGTTCTTTGCTTCGTCAGGGCGGTGCTGATTCCGGACTCCGCGACTGCCGCCGCCGGGCCGGATTCCGCCGCTTCCAGCGAGGAATATGCGTCACCATTCTCCGGTCCCGGCGGCAAGCAGCGGCTCTCCATGAAAAGGAAGCCCGTGTGGCTATTCCTCGGGTCGCAGTCTTAGTGTGATATTGCCGCCGAACTCGGCCCGCTGGAGCACGTTCCTGTCATCGAGAAAGAACTCCGCGGCGACATCTTCAGGGTTCCGATCGCTGCGCAACGTGAAGTGTGTCCACGTCTGCTTGCTGTCATCGCGCACGACCGTTTCCTTTCCCCTGCATTCGAGGCGATACGTCTCCTGCTGCCGTATCCGCATCTCAAATTCGCTGAAGACGCGATCGACGGACCATTCGCCACCTGCATCGCCTGGCAGCGCGGTGACGATGCGCATCAGCGAAAAAAGCGTCGCCGTGTTTGGCGGGTAATCGAGGATCTGGACCCTGCCTGCTCCCCCGGCGACACCTTCCCAGTTCACGGTCGCCTTGTTGTCGGCGACCGAAACGGTCTGCTGGCTCT
>WBXJ01000205.1 GCA_008933045.1 Verrucomicrobiota bacterium | reverse complement strand
CTCCTCATAGGTGGTATAGCGATGTCCGCAACCCAAACATTCGCGTCGTCGTCGGATTGTCGCACCCTCCCGAGAAGTACGTGAGTCAATAACCTTATCTTCCTGACAGTCGCATTTAGAGCAACGCATAACAGTTAAAACCGCCGGATGCGGTGTTCTATTCAATGTATACCACTACAGGTTGTGGTGTCAAGTAAAGCGGAAAAAAGTTTCGACCGCAAAATAGGACAGAAGTGGTGCGCAAGCTAAGGTGGTTCGGGTGTCTTTTCAGCCCGTCAACTGGCTGGCTTCTTGGATGAGCGGATTCTCGAACGCTTGGTGAATCTCGATTGGAAGATCCTCAGCTACTGGGGTCTTTGGACTAGGTTGGTCCAATTCTTGTGCCATGTCAGTTCCCACAACCGCTCGTTCTGACTGATCCCGGCGTGACCGTCTGCAAAGACTAAGTTGATCGAACCCGGTAAGCGTTGGCCTTTGACCATCGTGCGAGGAACAGAATTCGGACCCGAGCCATGGCGTGCAATGACGATCCGCGACATGCCGGCGTTCAGCCCTGAGTCGCCTTCGAGCAGATTGGCACCCGGACGATCCTGTGCTTGGGGCCAAGCATCTACCCACATCGAGTCGCAGAATACTGGCGTCGTCGAGGGTGCACGTAGATCGGACTCAGTTCGAAAGGCGTTTTTGACGCTGGGAAATAATCCTACTGCGTCAGGCCAGTCTCCTGCGTACATCCAGCCATTCAACGCATAACTTCCTGTCCAGCGAGGTATTTTGGTTCCCGGCAATACTCCGGTCCCCCAGACCCAAGCTGTGGTGGCCGATCCCGTCGGTTTACGGGCATTGTAGGGTGCTGCGGGGCAGGTTCGGATGCTGTTGACATTGGCGTAAAGTTGCACCAATCCACTCATCCAAAGATCCGCAAAGGTGTAAGGTAAGATTTTCCCTGTGTCGTTCACGTACATGAAGTTAGCGATCCCCATTTGCTTCAAGTTATTGACACACTTCATCGACGAAACCTTGGTCTTCGCTCGACTGAGTGCCGGCAATAGCATCCCCGCCAAAATTGCGATAATGGCGATGACGACGAGTAGCTCAATTAACGTGAACCCCCCACCAATAGGCTGAACGGAGCGGCGAGAGTTACGGAGCCCACTTTTCTTAATGGAGTGTATTTTCACAGGCTTATTGGGTTAGTATTCCTAGGATTTTGTTCAGGCAAGAAAAATCGCACGATTCACTTCCCGTTGACTTCGGAGAGAATAACAACTAACAGAATGATCAACTCTGCTTGGCCTATCGTCGAAACAAACCTAAGCACCTGACTTATGATTACCGTCGGATCACGTTGGACTGGATTACTCTTATTGTGGGTTTTGTTAAGTGCGGCTCATGGAGCTGATGTATCGAGACCGAATGTGTTGCTCATCGTGGCGGATGATATGGGTTTTTCTGATGCCGGTTGTTACGGCGGAGAGATTGCGACTCCAAACCTCGATGCGCTCGCTAAGAATGGTTTACGATTTGCGCAGTTTTATAACACTGCACGCTGCTGGCCTTCGCGGGCATCCATCTTAACAGGGTTTTACGCGCAACAAGTCCGTCGTGATGCTGTCCCCGGTGTGGCTAGTGGTTCAAACGGCACTCGTCCATCCTGGGCTAAACTACTGCCGGAAATGCTCAATCCTATTGGTTATCGTTCCTATCATTCCGGAAAATGGCACGTGGACGGAAAACCGTTAGAAAATGGATTTATTCATTCTTATGCCTTGAATGACCACGACCGCTATTTTGCTCCACAATACCATACTGAGGATGATAAGCCGCTCCCTCCCGTTGCTTCTGGGAGTGGTTATTATGCAACGACCGCGATCGCTGATTATGCCATTAAGTGGTTGAAGGATCATGCTGAACATCATGCTGGCAAGCCGTTTTTCGAATTCCTCGCGTTCACTTCGCCCCATTTTCCAGTGCAGGCTCCGGCCGTCGATATTGATCGTTATCGAGATCGCTATCGAGATGGATGGGACCAGATGCGTGAGGAGCGATGGCAACGGATGCGTGGCATGGGTCTTGGCGGCGACCGCCTGTCTGCAATCGAACGCGAAGTAGGCCCACCCTATGCGAATCCAGAAGCCATGAAAAAGCTGGGGACGAACGAATTGAATCGCCCGCTTCCGTGGAGTGAACTCAATTCGACACAACGAGCCTACCAGACTCAAAAAATGGCGATTCATGGGGCGATGGTGGATCGTATGGATCGCGAGATTGGTCGTGTCCTCACGCAGATTCGATCCATGGGCGCTTTAGAGAATACGTTAGTTATTTTTCTTTCAGACAACGGTGCCAGTGCCGAAATCATGGTCCGTGGCGATGGTCACGATCCCGAGGCGGCATGCGGCAGTGGAGCAACTTTTCTCAGCATCGGCCCTGGTTGGGCGAGTCTGGCAAACACACCTTTCCGTCGCCACAAAACTTGGGTTCACGAAGGCGGAATCTCCACGCCTTGCATTATGAGTTGGCCCCAGGGCATCAAAGCTCGCGGTGAACTACGCCAGACACCAGGCCATGTGATTGATCTTGTTCCCACAATTCTAGAAATTGTCGGGTCCAAATTTCCTAAGCAGTGGAATGGAGAGCCGGTTCCCTTACCTCCCGGCAAGAGCCTAGTCCCTCTTTTGACTCGGGACGCGCCGATCTCACGCGATCCGATTTGGTGGTTGCACGAAGGTAATCGTGCGCTTCGTCAGGATCAGTGGAAAATTGTGGCTGCTGGTAAAGAAAGTGCTTGGGAGCTTTTTGACCTCAGCACTGATCGTTCAGAGACGCGGAATCTTGCCTCAACAAATCCCGAGAAAGTCCGAGAGCTTTCCGAGCAGTGGTCACGTCAGACTGCTGAATACAATGCGTTGGCTCGCCAATCCTCACCTGCCACGAACGGACCATACACGAGTTCATTTTTCATCAACACGACGCCCGACGGTGCCAACTTACCTCCCTCAGCGAAGGTGATGGAATTCCCTTTGTTAGTTAGGTTGCACGGAGATTTTTTTAATTTCAGCCAATCGAAAAATCAGGGAGAGGATATACGATTTACCACGGCTACAGGTCAGACTCTGCGTTATCAGATTGAGGAATGGGACCCTACGAACAGTAGCGCGAGTATTTGGGTTCGAATTCCGACGATCCATGGCAACACACGTCAGCAAATCAATATGCACTGGGGCAGTGCCGACGCGGTGTCTGAATCAAATGGGAATGCCGTTTTTAATGAATCAAATGGTTATCTCAGCGTGCTGCATTTGAACGGACTTTTAAAAGATGAGGTAGGTTCTTTGGTGCCAAAGAATGTGGGTTCCACACCTGCAGTCGGTGTGATTGGTCAAGCCCGTCATTTGGATGGCAACCAAGGAATTTTTGGCGGAGATCAGGTGTTGAATTATCCCACGGGTGCCAACCCTCACAGCACGGAAGCGTGGTTTCGTGCAGCCAAACCGAACGGCAGAGTGCTCGCATGGGGAAACGAGCACTCCCAAGGCAAAGTTGTGATGCATTACCGAAGCCCGCCCCATGTCGAGATGGAATGCTATTTCTCAAGCGCGAATGTTTCGAGCCGGAGTGCAGTGCCTTTAGGTGAATGGGTGCATGTTGTGCATACCTATCAGAAGGGCGATTCGCGCATTTATATCAATGGAGATCTCGACGGAGTTTCGACCCAGATTTCCGCACCGTTATCCATCAAATCCCCCGCGCGTCTGTGGATCGGTGGTTGGTATGATCACTACGATTTTAGCGGCGATATTGATGAAGTGCGCGTCTCGAAGGTTGCACGATCAGCGGATTGGATCAGGTTACAGTTTGAGAACCAGAAGCCCTTTCAAACCCTCGTGGGCCCTCTCCAAAGTTCTGGAATACTTTTCGCTGTTTCTCCCGCTCAAGCGACCGTTTTGGAAGGCGAAAGAATGACGTTTACTGCTACTGCCGATGGTGCACAGAAATACTACTGGATTTTGAAGGACGATGGAGGTCAGAGGGTGGTTGCTGCGGATCGGTTGAAATTTACTTTCGATGCCGGTCGGGTTTCCAAGAGCCGAGTGCTCACGTTGCAGTTAAAGGCTATTTATGCGGATGAAATTAAAACGAAGGATATCCCCATCACAATTCAGGAGGATATTCCGGATCCAGATTTTTCACTGATCGCACCCACTTCTTGGGATGGACGATCCCCGATTGAGATTCGGCCGCAGATTACGAACTTAGAAAAAATGAAACGAAAGGGAGCGGGCGATATCAAGGTGACTTGGAGCGTGGGAGACATTGCAGTGATCAAAGAAGAGCAACTCGGCAGGCTTTTGCTCAAACGTTCGCAAAACAGTGGAAAACTCAGGGTGACAGCGACTTTAGAGAATGGGGGAAATCCATCCACCAAGTCAGTAGTCATTCAGGTAACCGAACCTAAACACGACGAATGGATCACACGGAGGCCAACAAAAAACGAGAAGCCCGTCGATAACCAGTTTTATGCACGGAATGATAAGAATCATGGAATTCTTCATTACACCGGTGTGTTGAGTGAGCTTGTTGATTCTGTTTTTTTAAAAATCTATAAGAACGGACACCTCCTCGAGACCCAAACCAGTCGAATGGCGGAGGATCGATCTTATTCCTTTTCTGCCAACCTCGAGCCGGGCCTGATCCACTACAGCATCGAGTTTGGTTCCAAGAGAGATGGGATTGAGACCGTGCGCGAAACAGCCACGAATGTGGTCTGCGGAGATGCATACCTGATCCAAGGTCAATCCAACGCCGTTGCGACAGATTGGGGAGAGGAGAAACCCTCCTACCACAGCGAATGGATTCGCACTTTTGGCAGTATGTCGGGCAGTTCTGATCGACATACTGCCAAAAGTGCGAATCCATTCGCTGTGGTAGGAGGGTTTCTCCTCTCCCCAATCTGTCGCAACGGCGTTGGATTGACCTTGGATCAGGTAT
>WBXJ01000204.1 GCA_008933045.1 Verrucomicrobiota bacterium | reverse complement strand
GCAATCACCTCGGGGGCCACCCGTGTGGTTGCATTATTATCCAAATAGCAAAGCTCGCGGGTTTGCATAGTCGCAATTCGTTGGGGTGCATCCGACGGCAGCAATAACAAACCCAGTCGGTGAGACACCATCGTTGATTAAAGCGGACTCAAACCACCCCACGCAACATCGATTTATGGGATTTCAGCCGAAAAACTTAAAACTCGCTGAATATCCGCATGCGGCGTAAGCTTAAATTCAGCCCGCAGACACGATGCGAGACATCGAGATGAATTTCTTAATCCTAGTCGTTGTTTTTTGGTTAGGTGTGGTGCTCTTTATTGTACCTCTGATTGTCTTAAGTCAACGCAGGTTAGCTCTGAGATTGCAGGCCCGCATCGAGGATTTGGAGCAACGCCTCGCCAAAAGTGAAGCCCAAACAAGCGACCAACCTACTCCCACGGATCAGGATGAAACTTCCCCGGCATCAACATCAATTCCTGCAGTGCTTTCCAATGGTTCCGCAATGGATCCCGATCGCTCACCACAAGTCCAACAACCGATCTCTCCCCCACTGCTGAGTCATCCCTTGATCCCTCTGAATGCGTCTATCCGACCACCTCAAGAAAACTCGTTCATCAATTGGGAACGATTTTTGGGAGTAAAACTTTTCGCGTGGATCGGTGGGCTAGCCCTGTTCCTGGGCGTCGCGTTTTTCATTAAGTATTCTTTTGAGAACAATTTGATTAGCCCACAAACGAGGATCAGTTGCGGTTACCTCTTCGCCCTCATGCTCATGGTTGGGGGGTTGTTATTATCGCGCGAACGCCATGTAGTCACCGTGCAAACACTCTGTGCGACTTCCACGCTCATCCTTTATGCCAATACATTCGCGGCACATGCCTACTACAAGTTTATTGGGCAGACTCCCGCATTTGTCTTAATGGCTCTCATCACGGTCACAGCCTTCCTGCTAGCTCTGCGTCTGGATGGTCAGGTGATTGCTGTCCTTGGTTTGCTCGGTGGATTTCTCACCCCTCCCTTGCTCTCGACGGGAGTCGATAATCCCTTGGGGTTGTTCGGATATTTGGCGGTCCTTGATGCAGGGTTAATCGCGGTCGCTCTACGCAAACGTTGGCATTATCTCGTTCTCCTCGCCGCGCTCCTAACGATTGGAATGGAAATCGGATGGGTCCTTCGATTTTTTGAGGCGGGAAAAGTTTTCACCGCCATGGGAGTCTTCCTAGTATTCAGCGCCCTATTTCTTTCGGTCTCGGTGCTCCATCCACGTGAGGAGCCGATGGACAATTTCTTAGTGGCACCCTGTCTTCTCTTACCCGCAACCGCCTTTGGTTTCGCGGGGTTTCTAGCCTTTGGTTCTTACACAGAAATCGGCAGCCGCGCTCCACTCATTCTTGGGTTTGTGATGGCGGTGGATCTCGCTTTGATCACCGCGGTTTGGCTTCGGATCGAATTACGTCCGGCGATTTTTGCGACTGGCGGATTCATTTTTGTGTTTTTTGCGAGCTGGTTAAATCGTTTTCTCAACGCCGAGTCACTAAATTGGGCGATGGGCTTTGTATTCCTCTTCACAGTGCTCCACGCTTTAACCCCCATCTACCTGCAGCGTCTGAAGCCTAGCCCTGTGCGGTTAAATTGGCTGCACCTAGCACCCTTGGCGGGATTGGTGCTCATTCTCCTTTTCATTCTTAAACTCCCAACGATCTCGTGGCTGATCTGGCCGGTAGTGTTGTTAATCAACGGCATTGTCCTCATTCTGGCGATCACGACCGCCGTGGTGTGGGGCGTTCTTGTTTCGTTCGCTCTCACACTGATTCTCGCCGGAATCTGGATTATCGGTGTGCCTGCCGAAGTCACACGCGTGCCCTTATTACTCACGGTGATTGGGGGGTTCGCTCTGTTTTTTGGTGTCGCCGGAGCATGGGTGTCTCGGCACATTCTCTCCCAACGAAAGCCTTCCGATCCTAACCTCCAAGAACCTGATGCAGTGCTCACTCAATCAATGTTCGAGCAGATTAGCTCCATTGCCTCAGCACTTCCTTTTCTACTCCTGACTCTTGTCGTTCTGCAACTTCCGTTGGGTAATCCCAACTCGGTATTTGGTCTCGCCTTAATCCTACTCATTTGCTTGCTCGGCGTTTGCATCGTCTATGGCACCGACCTCGTGATTCTTTCCGGCTTGGCCTCAGTGTTGATCCTCGAACATACTTGGCACTTCACGCGCTTTCAGCCGCCCCAAGTGCTTCTCGCTGTTTCGTGGTATCTCGGCTTTGGCATGCTGTTTTTCCTGTTTCCGTTTTGTTTTCGAGCCAAAATGCAGAACCGTCGCTGGCCTTGGGTTGCGGCTGCCCTAGCGTTGCCACTCCATTTTCTCGCCCTCTATCGAGGTTTCGTGGATGGGTTTCCAGATTTTCCCTACAAAGGGCTTATTCCTGCCGCACTCGCCTTGCCGTGTTTGATTGCGACCGTGAGCACCCTTCGCCGAACGGATTCTGATCCCGCACACCAACAGACGCGACTTGCAATGTTCGGCGGGGCAACACTCTTTTTTATCACCTTTATCTTTCCCATCCAGTTTGACCGCCAGTGGATCACCATCGGTTGGGCCTTTGAAGGTGTTGCATTATTATGGCTATTCCATCGCGTGCCCCACCCCGGTCTGCGAATCGTCGGTTGCGTCCTGCTCGTCGGCAGTTTCATTCGGTTAGCCCTCAACCCATCCATTATGCAGGCATCAGCTCGAGGGAGCCAACCCTTGCTGAATTGGTATCTCTACGCCTACGCCCTCGTCGCTGGGAGCCAATTTCTGGCCGCACGTTTGCTCGCTCCACCCCGACACAAATTAAAGGGTTATTCGCTTCTACCTCTATTTTACACACTAGGAACCATCCTCTTGTTCCTTCTCGTCAATATCCAGATCGCCGACTACTTCAGCCCTGCCGGTGAGCGCCTCCGATTCACTTCCACCGACCGGTTCGATCAGGACATGGCTTACTCTTTGGCTTGGGGGGGATTCGCTTTCGTGATGCTCATTCTCGGATTCAAATGGAAACTCCTTCCCGTGCGAGCTGCTGGAATGGGTCTTTTGGTGGTCACACTCCTAAAACTTTTCCTCCACGACCTCTGGCAACTGGGAGGACTCTACCGAATTGGCTCACTCTTCGGTTTAGCCGTCTTGCTCATGGTAAGTTCCTTTATTTACCAAAGGTTTTTATCGGCCCCAGCAACTCCCACTCAACCTCCTGAGCCTCCACCAACATCCGGTTAAACACTCTTTATGATCCTGCGCCATTTTCTGTTTTTTTGTTGGTCACTGAGCTTCTTTCCGGCAACTTTTCAAGCGTGGGCATTGCCCGCAGAATGGAAATTCTCCCAATCCTTCACACTCGGTCAAACCGGTTTGGTGAAGATCGCCGTGCCCCTGACAACGCTGACTTCCTCCCGCGCAGGCCGACCCGATCTGCGGCTCCTTGATCCCGACGGTAATCAACTCCCTTTCGCAACTGAACGTCCCGCCTTGGCACTGCCCTTCAACGAGGCATCCTCCACTTTTAAAAGTCGCATCGACAAAGAAGCTACCGTGCTCGAGTTCACCACAACTCGCTCCGAGACACCTGATTTCGTTTATCTGGAAACCACCGAAGTCGAGTTCCTCAAAGCAGCCATGCTCGAAGCCTCCACCGACGGGCGACGTTGGCAGATAATCGCACGAGGTGTGCCATTATTCCGTCGGACTGTGGGCTCTCGCCAACTACGTCTGCCATTACCTGCGGGCGTGTGGCACCAATTCCGCGTTACAATCGACGACCACCGCTCTCCTCCCGTCCCATTCACTGGCGCGAAATTCTATTTCGCTTCACCCACACCTGTTCCCACGGAACCCCTCGCCGTCGAAATCCTCGAACAGATTGAGGAACCCGGCCAAACCCGAATCAACCTGCGTTTAGGGGGTGCTAATCTAGTGCTCGAGGGTCTGACTTTGAACACGCCGGAGCCACTTTTTAGTCGTGCTGTGACTTTAACTCAAACTCGGTGGGTGGACGGCGAAGCCCAACCGATTCTATTGCTGAACGATGTCGTGTATCGCTCCACAATGGGGACGACGAACCTCGCCCCAAAATTGAGCCTAGGACGTGGGTTAGCCTATGAGACCCCGCTCATGTCGTTAATCATCGAGAACCTCGACAATCCCCCGCTCGTTTTAAACGGACTCACGGCACGCTATCGTTCGGTTTTCATCGTATTCAATGCCTCTCGCCAAGGAACCTACACGTTTTTGAGCGGCAACCCCGATTGTCCACCACCACGCTACGACATTGACCAACTCGAATCTCAATTACAGGGTGCTCAACTCCTCCTACCGACGCCGAGTCCATTAACCGTAAACCCCGATTACCAACGCGCCGACAAGTTCGCCATGGTTGACCCCATCGGCGCACCTCTCGATATTGCGCCCTGGCAATTTCGAAAACTAATTCCTATCTCGGCAGAAGGTGTTTATCAATTGGAACTCGATATCGACGTCCTAGCCAACTCTGCGGCAAAGTTGGCTGACCTGCGCCTAGTGCAACAAGGCCGACAAATCCCCTACATTTTAGATCGAACACCCATCCTGCGCACTGTCCAACCTGCGTTCGTCCCCGCCAATGATCCCAAGCGACCCACCGTGAGTCGTTGGCAATTAACCTTACCCCTGAGCGGCGTCTGGTTTTCATCCCTAACAAGCAAAATTACCACGCCCTATTTTCGACGCGAGGTCCGGTTGGTAGCTTCTCGCCGAGATCACTACGGAAACTTTTTTCAAGAAACTCTCGGCTCAACAATCTGGGCCCGACTGCCCGAGGATAAACCCAAGAACCTCACCCTGCCCCTTTCATCAGCACCCAGCACAAACACCGTGTTTCTTGAAATCGAGAATGATGATAATCCCCCCTTGGAATTAAGCTCTGTGCAATTATGGTGGCCCACCTCTCGCCTTGTTTTTAAGGCCAAACCTACGGATCCGATCGCCCTTTATTACGGAAACATAAAGGCTGCCGCACCTCGTTATGATCTG
>WBXJ01000203.1 GCA_008933045.1 Verrucomicrobiota bacterium | reverse complement strand
GTTTTCAACTTTTCTAGCTCCTCCCAACGGCGGAATAGCGAGGAGAGTTGTCCCTTTTGTTGTTGTAAATGGGTCGTCAGTTCGGTGGCTTGAGTGCCGTAATTTTTGTGAAAATCAGATTCAGCAAAAAGCCCTTCCACTCGAGCAATTTCTGTTTCCACGACCAAGATAGCAGCCTCCATCCCTTCCAATTCTCGAGTGTCCTTCCAACTGAGCTTACTTTTTGCAGGTTTGGGTTGCGCTGCTTCCCTGATGATCGGTTTGGAGGAGGGAACGTTCCGGCTTAACCCATCGCGCTCCTTTTTCTTCTCCATGTAATAGGTATAATTACCTACGCTGTAAGTGATACGCTCGTCTCCCTCGAACGCGAGAATGCCATTGCAGACGCGATCTAAGAAATACCGGTCGTGGCTGACAACGAGTACCACCCCTGCAAACGCTTCCAAAGCCTCTTCAAGGACTCGCAAGGTATTGAGATCAAGATCGTTGGTCGGTTCGTCAAGGATTAGAAAATTTCCGCCATTTTTTAACACCCGAGCCAAGAGCAACCGGCTCCGTTCACCACCCGACAGATGCTTTACCTTGGTGCTAATTCGATCATCGGTGAACAAGAAACGCTTGAGGTAGGCTCGTAATGACAGTTTTCCATTGCCCCAAACGACGAATTCAGTGCCGTCGGCGACCTCTTGCAGCACGGTCCGTTCTTCATTGAGTTGGAGGCGAGATTGATCGACGTAGTTAAACTTCGTCAGCGATCCAATCTTGACGCTGCCTTCCTTGGGTTCAAGTTGCCCCAGAATTGTTTTGAGCAAGGTCGTTTTACCGATCCCGTTCCGGCCAGTCACCCCGATGCGCATCCCTGCCTCAACCACAAAGTCGAATTGGCGGAAAAGGATTCGGTCGCCCACCCCAGCACTCACATTGGTCAGGTCTACAATTCGGTTCCCCAGCGGTGGAGGCGGCGGGAGCACCAGTTCGACCTCACCCTCAGTCACAGGGGCTTGCTTGTCGTTGATCGCGTCAAAACGATCCCATCGTGCTTTGCTCTTCGTAGTCTGGGCTTTTGGGCCTCGGCGCACCCACTCCAATTCACGGCGGAGAAAACTTTGACGCTTGTGCTCGGTCAACTCCTCGGTGGACTGTCGCTCGGCTTTCGCTTCGAGATACCGGCTATAGTTGCCGTCGTAGGAATAAAAGACGCCATTCGCTAGCTCCACGATTCCTTCGCAAACGCTATCCAGAAAATGGCGATCATGCGTCACCAGTAGAAATGTACCAGGAAAATCTCGTAAAAAATCCTCCAACCAACTCACCGACTCGGGATCCAAATGGTTGGTAGGTTCGTCCAGAATCATGAAGTCAGGCCGAGCAACCAGAGTGCGAGCCATCACAACTCGGCGCAACTCTCCACCAGAAAGGTCTTTGATTGAGCGATTTCCAGCGGGGGTGTGAAGATGCGACATCGCTGTCTCAATGCGTTGTTCAAGGTTCCAACCTTCGTGAGTGGTAATACGCTGTTCCAACTCCGAATGCCGATGCGAGGCAACGGGCAGGTTTTCGAAGTCATGAATCCAATCCAGCACGTATCTAGCTCCCTCCCGAACGTTTTCATACACCGTCAGTGCCGGATCAAGCGAAAATTCTTGGGGCAGATAACCCGTGATCAACTCTCGTTTTCGGGTAACTGTCCCTGAGTCAGCCTCAAACGTCCCAGCGAGTATTTTTAAAAATGTCGATTTACCTGAACCGTTCCGACCCACCAGACCAATCCGGCTGCCCTCGTGAATCGCCAAAGAGGCGCGGTCGAGGACAATGTGGTCGTTAAACTGAACCTTGAGATCCGCCGCCGTTACAATTGAAATTCCGTTATCATTCGCCATGTAGCCCCACATCCTACCACGCCCTGAACCAAATCGCCAAGCGATGGTAAGGAAAACTTGCTTCCTGTTGGAAAAGGCGTGCTGCGGACTGCGGGCTGTGCCAGCATCGTTCCATGAGAATTCTGGTTGCGATAACGGGGGCCAGTGGGACGATCTACGCCCAACGATTGCTGGATAATCTGGATCCCGCCGAGCACGAGGTGCATGTCGTTATGAGCCACTACGCGCACGCCGTGATCCAACAGGAAACTGTCGCTGGTTTGCGATTACGTGAGGGCGTCACGACCCATGGCCTCAAGTCGATGAACGTCCCATTCGCGAGCGGATCAAATCCGTTCGATGTCATGGTTGTCATACCTTGCAGCATGGGGACTCTCGGTCGAATCGCCCACGGGCTTAGCGAAGATGTGTTGTTGCGAGCCGCAGACGTGATGTTAAAGGAACGTCGAAAATTGATCCTCGTCCCACGTGAAACTCCATTAAACCTCATCCAGATCAAAAACATGGAACTCCTCTACCTCGCGGGTGCGTTGATTCTTCCAGCGAATCCTGGGTTTTACACCCGTCCACAAACCGTCGAGGAAGTTGTGGACACCGTGGTCGCCCGCGTCCTTGATCACATGGGAGTTGCCCACCGCTTGGTCTCACGCTGGCAAGCTGAGCAGGACTAATTAAGGAAACCCCGAGTCTCACTCATTCCACATGCCTAAGACTTACCTTGCCTGCGATCTGGGAGCGGAGAGCGGTCGTGTCATCGCAGGCCAAGTGCTCCAAGGCCGACTGCACCTTGAAGAACTCCACCGTTTTGCCAACACCCCAATCCGAACATCTGAAGGATTATTCTGGAACTTTCCGGATATCCTAGTTGAAATTCAGAACGGCCTGACGCTAGGCGCCGTGCGTGACCTCGACATCGCTGGCATCAGCACAGATTCTTGGGGTGTTGATTACGTGCTATTGGACGAGACCGGTCAGTTCATGGCTCCGGTTTATCATTACCGCGACGAGCGCTCATCCCGAGGCGTCGCCCAGATTTATCGACACCTCACTCCCTCCAAGATCTTTGCGGAGACCGGCATCCAGTTCATGCCAATCAACACCCTCTATCAACTTGGTGCGGAATCCCCAGCACGATTCGCCCAAGCACACGCAATTCTGGGAATCGCCGATGCCGTCAACTATTGGATGAGCGGGGTGGTGCGGGCGGAGGAATCACTCGCCAGCACCTTTCAATTCTTTAACCCCCAAACTCGTCAGTGGTCCAAACGACTCTGGCAAACGTTGGCATGGCCTGAAAATATTTTACCAAAAGTCGTCCCCCCGGGCACGGTAATCGGATCGCTCACCCCGTCCATCGCTAGGGCAACAGGCTTACGCCAAATTCCTATTTTGGCCACGTGCTCGCATGACACCGGAGCTGCCGTGGTAGCCGTTCCAGCCACGGGATCCAACTGGGCTTATTTAAGTTCCGGCACTTGGTCCTTGATCGGTGTCGAACGTCAAGCACCCGTGCTCACTGAACGCTGTCGCGAACTGAATTTCACCAACGAACTCGGCTACGGAGGCACCGTGCGCCTCCTCAAAAACATCGTCGGTCTCTGGATGGTTCAGGAATGCCGCCGAGCTTGGGCTCAAGAAGGCGATCAACTCGACTACACCCAACTCGCACGTCTAGCGGGGGAAGCCGAACCGTTTCTTGCGATTATCAACCCTGCCGATCCCCGATTTATCGAACCGGGGGCTATGCCTCAAAAAGTGACGACACTTTGCATCGAGACCGGCCAACGGACCCCATCCACCCCCGGTGAAACCATCCGCATTATCCTCGAAAGCCTCGCCCTACTTTACGCTCGCACCCTTGCTCAGTTGGAGGAATTGACGGATCAACCCATCGAGACCTTGCATATTGTCGGTGGGGGAAGCCGCAATCACCTGCTCAATCAATTCGCTGCCAACGCCACAAGACGCCACGTATTCGCGGGTCCTGCCGAAGGAACCGCCGCCGGAAACATCCTCGTGCAAGCAATCACTTTGGGAGAAATCACCGATGTGGTCGAAGCACGCCAACTCATGCGACGAAGCACGGAGTTAGTTCATTTTGTCCCTGAAAACGCCTACCTTTGGCAGGAAGCAACCCAACGGTTCAATCAACTCTTCCCTCAAAACCAATCCGTTATCGGGGGAGTGAAATCTTAAAGAAACATTGCCAACCGCCGTAGTCGGAACCCAGAGAAACGCGTTGGCTTTTGTACCACTCCACATGGCCATCCTCGAAAGTAAAATTGCCACCGTCAGGAACGCCCCCTGTAACTCGATGCACCGCTGTGGGAACTTTTTTCCCCTCGTAATCCGTGAACCAACTGAGCTTCGGATTCGAGATATTTGTGACCTTCGGGCCGAGAGCTTGCAACCGGTCAACTAGGATCGGGCTCAGGTCGTAAGAAGTCCCCAACTTTTTCCGAAAGAACCATTCAGAAGTGCCCTGTGCACCCGCAGTAACATCAGGATCACCGGCTCTTCGCCCCGGCAGAAAGAAATACCCCAGTAATTGGGGCGAATTATCCGCAGTGATCATTCCACGCTCCGCCGCACGGTGCCATTCGTCCGTCGGGCAAAAGAGGACATCATTGGCTTGCCGCCTATTGGTCGCAGTCGTGCGCCGGTTTTTGATCAGGTAATAATTCCAGAAATTACTCATCGACGGCATCATCCAACTAAAGCCCGCGCCGTCGCTATTGTCCGGAAATCGATTATCATTATCCGAAGCATATAAGTTGACCGCCAACCCCCACTGTTTGCCATTGCTGGTACACAAAGTTTTCAACCCTCTAGCTTTTGCCTTAGCCAATGCGGGCAGCAACATCCCGGCTAAAATAGCGATGATGGCGATCACAACCAGCAACTCAATCAAGGTGAAAGCCGACCGTGGGTTATTCTTGGGTCTGTAGCTCATGGTTCAACGGTCAACATACATCCCCTCCAACAATCCTGTCAACTATTCCGCCAATTCGTGTCGGCGGGAGTTCAAAATGAGACTTGTGGTGGGAACAAAATGAGACTGGTTCAGAGGGAGAACTTTCCGAGGATATCGGGCCACCGGTTTTCGGAGTGTTTTGGGTGTTGAGCCACGACCCAGAACTGGCAGAGGGGATGGTGAATGATGGTTACGGTGTGGCGAGCAGTGGCACTGATCGGCCAGCTTCGACCGAGGAAATCAACCTGATGGTCGGCGTTGACGCG
>WBXJ01000202.1 GCA_008933045.1 Verrucomicrobiota bacterium | reverse complement strand
TGTTTTACGAATCAGAGCATGATACACATGCCCCCCTCGAATGTTGGTAAAACTGCCCACGTGACTCAAAACTTTGCTGAACGCGGTCGGTCGTTCCCAAGCGACTGTGAACGCACAGATTCCACCGGAACTGATTCCCCCAATGGCGCGTCCCTCCGCTGTTTGAACTAAATTGTAGTTCTTACCTACCTCGGTCAGCATCTCCTCCAATACAAATTTTGCGTAGGTATCGCCGAGCGAATCATACTCGAAACTCCGGTTGCTCCGGCCCTTGGCACCGGCCTCGGCTGCCGGAAACTCGCCCGGATTGATGAAGATTCCAATCGTGACCGGCATCTCTTTCTTGTGGATCAAATTGTCAAAAACCACCGTGGTCCGAAACTCTCCGTTCGTCCGCAGATAGGAGCCGCCGTCCTGGAACACCATGACACAAGCAGGCTTGGAGGCATCATATTGCTTCGGCACATAAACCCAATACTCGCGGGTGGTGCCCGGAAAATTCTTACTCGTGCTCCACGTGTGTTTCGTGACCTGACCTTCCGGCACACCCGGTTGTTTCAGGGAGTCGTTGGTAAGCTTGTAGTCATCCGCCGCACGGACCGAGGTTAATACGATGCAAGCAGCCAGCAATGTGAATAGAAAACGCCATCGGTTCATAATAAATTACAGTCTAGGTTGTGGGGGCAGGAACGGAGGTTGGAAGGATAAAACACCCTTCGCATTCATTTTGCGCCGGTAAATTTTGTCGCTGCAAGTCAGGTAAAGGTAGTTCATTTCCGGCCCACCAAAAACAACATTGGCGAGCCATTTGTTTTGAGGTTTGGGCAACACAGTAAATACACGCCCGGCTTGGTCACAGACTTGCACACCTAAATGTGTTGTGACATAAAGATTCGCCTTCCGATCAAAGGTCATCCCATCAGCTCCAGAATCTGTTTTGCCGTCCGGGATAATCAGTTGAAAAAATGCCTGCTTCGACGACAACGAACCGTCTGGCTCGATATGATAAGAATACACATATTGGGATCGGCTATCAGCCACCAGAAGCAGTCCTTGGTCAGGAGTAAGGCGAACACCATTAGGAAAACCAAGCCCCTTATCGACAACTTTTTTCTCGCGTTTCGTATTGATGTGCCAAACCTGTTTATTAGTCGGATCCGTCACGTAAATATCGCCCGCGTGGGATACCACGAGATCGTTCGATTCGAGATCTTCCGCAATAATCTTTTCATTCGCATTCTTGTCATAAGCAACAATTCGCTTCTTACCGTTCTGACAAGCGTAAAGCAGTCCATCACCACCGAACATCAGCCCGTTCGCGCCGCCCGTGTTTTCAGCGAATACCGAAACTTTTCCGTCCTTCTCAATCCGGTGGATTCGATTGTTCGGGATATCAGTAAAATAAACGATGCCATCACCGTCGGTCGCCGGGCCCTCGGTAAACTTGTACCCCTCGCCTACTAACTGCCAATTCTCGCCGGGCAACAATAAATCCGAAACCCGAGGCGGCCCCTGCGCCTGAGTGGAAAGCACCACCGCAACCATGCTGAAGAGAATCCCAAGTCTTGTTTTCATAGCTCCAAAAAAAATCGTCTTAGAAATTATTTCGCCACGTAATCACGCCACAGCCAGCGAAGTGCATCCGGGAGGATCGCAGTCCCATGCTTTCCACTATGTCCACCATCCCCGATCACAAATTGGTAATCATACCCGGCGAATTTGAGCGCTGCCGCCAAATCTTGATTACCTATAAACCAACTCCCAGCATAGATATCCTGATCATTGCTTCCGTCCTGCAAAAATACTTTGAGCGGTTTTGGTTCGGTTTTACGGACGATCGAAGGATACAAATGACCTCCGCGCAGATTCACAAAACTACCAATGAAACTAATGACTTTTCGAAATTGGTCTGGGCGTTCCCAAGCCACGGTGAACGCGCAAATCCCTCCCGAACTCCCGCCACCAACCGCCCGACCTTCGGGATCCGAAGTCAGCCGGTAATTCTTGGATACTTCAGGCAAAATCTCTTCTAATAAAAACCGCGCATATTGATCGCTTAAGGTGTCATATTCGAAGCTTCGATTAAACCGTGAGTGTTGATTTGTCGAAGCCGCTGGAACAACCCCCGGGTTAATAAAAACACCGATGGTGACCGGCATCTCTTTTTTGTGAATCAGGTTATCAAACACGTTTGGAACACGGAATCCTCCATCGCGACTCACATACCCACCTCCATCCTGAAAAACCATCAAACAGGCAGGTTTGCTTTCACTATACTGCGCTGGAACATAAACCCAGTATTGACGTTCCGTGCCAGGAAAAATCTTACTTTTCCAACTGAACTGTTTCATCTCTCCTCGAGGCACTCCTTCGTGAGTTAAGGAATCGGGACCCGGTTGATAATCGTCAGCAGCTCGTGTCACCGACGAAAATCCAAAAAAGACCAAAATTGAAATAGTGACGGCACGAATTGACAGCGGAATCATGTCGCCATTCTTGTGAGAAGGCGCGAGCGTGTCAAAGCTCTTTCGTGGATTCATCGACAACCATCGCGTAGAAGCTAACCCAGTCGATAACTCACATCGACTGCACAAAATCGCGCATCGGGGTAAGATCGTGATCTTCTAACGCCATTTTTTTAATACAGGCTTTCTTTCCGGTTTGCACAGCTTTGCGTAGCCACGATTCGGCTTCTGCGCAACGATCCAACTGACAGGCGTAACACGCAAGGTTGTAGGCGATTGTAGGGCATTGCTCAAATTGATTACTCACCCGCAGCAAGGTATCCCAAGCCTCCTGAGTGCGTTTTAGTTCGTGCAACGCATAGGATTGCTTAATCCAACTGTCGGGACAATCCGGACAGATTTTTGCCAAAAGCTGGGCATATCCCAACGCTCGATCCCAATCCTGGAGAGTGCTGCACAATTCCCAACGGATCATGAGGACATCCGGATGCAAAAAAATCGAGCAAGGCAGATCCGCCAACTCGGATTGTGCCTCAGAAACATTTCCCAACTCCAGCCATCCCCATGCTGCATTCACTTGGTGAGAATACGGCGGTTCGAGGGCTTCTGAATTGGCTGTCGTTGATTCTGGTGTCATCGTGGTGTCATCACATCTACCACGCTTTCATCCGGATTTCAAATCGAACCTCGTATCTCAAGCTTTTCAATCGACCTCACCCACGATAAAGTTGGGATTGTATGAATCTTTTGCGCCACACTGACGCAGGTTACACGACGCAACTCCGCGTGCTCGCCGCAACCTCAAGCCTTTTCGATCCGACCATCGAAAAGCGCACGCGTGAAATCATCGACGCAATCCGCTCACGTGGTGATGAATCGTTGTTAGAATACACGGAACGATTTGATGGCGTCGTGCTGACGGCGGATCAACTTCCCGTCACTCGATCTGAGTTTTTTAACGCCTCTCTGACCGCTTCGGAGGAGCTTCGTCGAGCGGTGACACTTTCTCACCGCAACATCAGTGCGTTCAGCAAACGATCCTTGCGTAAAAACTGGGAGGGCACAAATCGACAAGGAGCGAAAGTCGGTGAAAAATTTTACCCCTTCCAACGCGTTGGGATCTATATCCCCGGGGGGACAGCGCCTCTGGTTTCAACAGCTTTGATGACCGTGACCTTAGCGTCGGTGGCAGGGTGCCAAGAAATTGTAGTCTGCACGCCCCCGGGTAAGGATGGTCTTATTAACTCCGCGCTGCTTTTCGCTCTCACAACCGCCGGGGCGACCGAGGTCTACCGTGCGGGAGGAGCACAAGCGATGGCCGCATTAGCTCTAGGCACTGCGACCATCAAACGTGTGCAGAAAATTTATGGCCCCGGCAACGCTTATGTCGTCGCAGCAAAGCGGTTGCTTTTCGGTGCTGTGGCCGTGGACCTATTACCAGGACCCAGCGAGTTGTTAGTGCTCGCCGATGAAACTGCCAATCCCGCTTTTATTGCCGCAGACCTTTTGGCCCAAGCCGAGCACGGCTCCGGTCACGAGCGGGTGTGGTTGGTCACTCCATCTAAAAAAATCATCACCGCCGTCGAAAAACAGATCAAACTTCAATTACCCTTACTTTCTCGATCCCATTTCATTGAAAAAGCCCTCGCCAACAACGGTTGGTCAATTCTAGTCAAAACTCTGAACGATGGCGTCGCACTAGCCAACCTACTTGCTCCGGAGCATTGCGAAATCATGACGGCTCAACCACGAAAGGTGTCTGAAAAAATCCGAACCGCTGGAGCTATTTTTCTAGGCAACTATTCCCCGACCGCGCTCGGGGATTACGTGGCAGGTCCAAGCCATGAGTTACCCACAGGAGGTGCAGGCAATTCATTCGGAGGTCTCACGGTGGATCAATTTCAACGTCGCACAAGTGTGGTCGAGTATTCGGTGGCCGCGTTGAAAAAGTCGCTCGCAGCCGTCTCTACATTTGCTCAGGTGGAAGGTTTGGATGCCCACGGTCGCTCCGCCGCTATCCGCGTGGATCGCAACCTGAAGGTCAAACGATGATCAACAGCACGAACCTCATTCGACCGTTGGTTCAAAAATTACACCCTTACATTCCTGGCGAGCAGCCGAAGATCAAGGGCTTGATCAAGCTGAACACCAACGAGAACCCCTACCCGCCTTCCCCAAAAGTTCTCGACGCGGTGCGTGCCGCCGTCGATGCGCGTCTGCGACTCTACCCTAACCCGACCGCTCAAGCTCTGTGCGAACGACTCGCTGAACTTCATGGTTGCCAACCAGAAAACATCATCATCGGCAACGGGTCGGATGAGCTTCTAACTCTCGCAGTCCGTGCATTTGCTGAACCTGCTTCCTCAGTCACTCAAAGCAAGCATGCCGAAGCGACAGTTCAATACTTTGACCCCAGCTATTCGCTTTACCCAGTGCTTGCTCAGATTCACGGCGCACTCACCAACGCGGTTCCGTTGGCAAAAGATTTCAAACTTCCCACCCCAGCCCAGCTCAAAAAACAAGGCCAGTGGCGATTCGATGCCGCCCTCACCTTAGTCACAACTCCGAACGCACCTTCCGGACGTGGGTTCCCAACTAGTGAATTGGAAGCCCTTTGCCAGCAACAGAAAGGCGTCACAATTTTGGATGAAGCTTACGTGGATTTTGCTGATGAGAACGCTCTCCCTCTCGCATTAAAATTTTCACATGTCCTAGTGGCT
>WBXJ01000201.1 GCA_008933045.1 Verrucomicrobiota bacterium | reverse complement strand
GGTCTTCCGCCAGCCGTAAACCCCGCTCAGTCCCGGATTCAGGTAGCTTTCGAGTCCAGATTTTCCTGTGGTTCCCGTGACAACGCCGTGGGGAGTCTTGTTCGTCCCCGTTCCTACATAGCCCAGCACATGTGCCGCAAGGGTGCCGTTGGGATACACCCGCTCTTGGTCAGGCTCAGCTTGCAAGGAGTGTTTCCGAACGTGGCTGAAATAGACCTGCTTTCGCTTGGGTAATTTTTGTTCGTCAGCTCCAAAAACCAAGTTGGTCATGGCTTGTTGCAAGCGTTTCCAAGTGGCCTCATCCACCTTGTGCTTCAGCATGACGTATTGATCGAAAATCGGTGTGCCATCCTCCTTCTTACGGATCTGGCGTAAGGTCAACTTCTTCGCGAGTTCATCCACCGGTATTTGCAGAATGGGAGCGATGGTCTGGGCGACAACGAGGTGATTGGTATCGATCACCGTGGGATCCGCTGAGATATTGTAGACGGTTTTGCTTGTGGCGAGCAGGTTGCCTCGGATGTCGCGCATGTCTCCACGTCTTGGCCCGCGCAGAATCTGCCGTTCGGTATTGTTGGCTGCTGCTTTCCGCAACTCGTCGTGACGGAAGATTTGGAGATCTACCAATCGTCCCACAAGCACGAGGAATAACAAGGCGAGCAGGATGGCTATAGCCATCAATCTACCTAGTTTTCGTTCGACTGTTTTCATGGGACGCAACCGTTCATGGATTGGCTGAGAACAACGGTGCCTTCAAAAGGTTGTCGGGTGGTGCTCCGTCAGGCAGGCGGATGATTTGGTCTGGTTTCGGTGGGGTTAACCCGAGGTTCATCCGCCGAAGTTGAGCTTCCAACTCGCGGGATGTGCTCAGTCGAGCCCCATCTCTTCGCAGGGTTTCCTCACGATGCTTCAATTCGTCGATCCGAATCTCCAAGCGTTTTGTTTTTTTGCCGAGTTGAACGATCTGTTCCTTCTGCCAGACGTAACCCACGCCTGCGCACGCAATCAGCGTGCACACGATCAACACCAGAACCACGTCCAACCCTTGGGTGTGGCCTGCTTGAAATCGTTGTCGTTTGGTTTTTGCCATCGCGTTTTTATTTTAGTTTTTCTAACACCCTCAGTTGGGCACTCCGAGATCGGGGGTTAACCTTCAATTCTTCGTCGGAGGGTTTGATGGCCTTGCGCTGGAGCCACCGTGCCTCAACGGGTTTAGAACGTCGCAACTCAGGAATATCGACTTCTCCGGACGCGATGTAGTCTCGTTCCAAGCGCTGTCCAAAGTTTTTTACCACTCGATCTTCGAGGGAATGAAAAGTAATAACAGCAAGTCGGCCTCCCACTTTCAGCAATCCCCACACCCCTGCTAGTCCAGTCTGGAGCGATCCGAGTTCATCATTCACTTCCATCCGCAGTGCTTGAAAAACTTGCGTTGCGGGATGTGTTTTGGCTCCTCGCCTTGGCTTGGCACGCTCCACGACGGCGGCTAGAGTGGTCGTGTTACGGATCAACCCTGTGGCTCGCGTTTCGACAATCGCTTTTGCGATCCGCCGCGATTCCCGTTCTCCACCGTATTCCCAGAAAAGGCGTGCAAGCTTTGGCTCTTCCCAAGTGTTGATGACATCGGCCGCCGTCTGTTTTTGGCGTTGATCCATCCTCATATCCAACGGGCCATCTTGTTGAAAGCTGAAGCCCCGGGCGGCTTGATCCAATTGCGGAGAGCTTGTGCCAAGGTCCAACAACACGCCGTCGCACGATTCCGACTGCACCCACTTGGGCAGGTCGGTAAAATTTCCTTGGTTCAATATCATTCGCTCCTCGAATCGAGCCAGGCGTTGGGTAGTGGCGGCAAGCGCTCGTTCATCTCGGTCGCAGCCAAACAACAGGCCGTCGGGCGAACTTGATTCCAGCACAGCCTCAGCATGACCACCACCGCCCAGCGTCCCATCCACATACCACCCACAGGTTTTGGGTTGGAGTGCTTCGATAACCTCTTTCACCAGCACGGGACGATGGGCAAAAACGGGTATCATGTTGTGTCGCCGAAATACGGTTCTCGCTAACGAACTCCGCCTACTTGAGTTAGCGGGGTGTTGAATCGCGCCGTGGTGGTTTTCTCTCCTTTGCTGTTGAGTGCCGGCACACCCATGCCGGACTCAGAAATCGCGCTGCTCTTCAGGCTGACCGGTGTGAGTTCGAGGTCTGCATCTCTTAAATCATTCCGCATCACCTTCACACTTTCTAACGTGAACTGGCCTTGCACCGAGACTCGGCCCGAATGGTTTTCTAGACTTTTTGGAACAAACGTCGTGCGGAACAACGACTGGGCGCTGGCGATTGCCGAACGGGTGTAGCTCGATTTATTGGCGGTCGCCTTTGCCGAAGCTGTTGCGACAGTCTCTCGTACGGGGCCAAATCTGGGCAGCAAGTTTTCTTGCCGCAGTTCGTAAGGGCTACGCTCGCTGCGAATCCCAAAAAAACTTTTTCCCACCGCCAATAGTTTGTTTAAGTTCATGACGACATCAGATCAATTTAAACGCCTCAGCAGCCAAGGCATCATCCACCACGCTCGCTTGCTCGTACCGTTCCGGATTCCAAATCTCGAACCGATCCCAAGAGCCCACTAAAACCGCTTCTTTTTCAATACCCGCCGCTTTGGTAATCATTTCAGGCAGGCAAATTCGACCGCTTTTATCCACGCTGACTTGATCTGATTTTTTGCCCAGCAACCGGCGCAAAGAATCTGCCGTGGGATCGGAGTAGGGCATGCTTTTGAGCTTGGCGATCAACGCTTGCATCGGTTCAGGAGGCAGCACTAACAGGTAGGCATCTCGCCGAGCACCATTTGGCCAAAGAATCACCGTGAAAGCCTCTTCGGAAGCCGACCGCCACTTGGCTGGGATCTGCAGTCGTCGCTTATCATCCACTCCATGTCGGTAGAGCGAATTATAGTAGACTGGCGCGTTGTTTTCGGATCCTGACATAAGCATGCAGCACGGGTTTACGTCCCTTACTGCCCCACAACGCCCCAAAGTTACCCACTTTGCCCCACTACGGTCAACGTTTTTTTTGTAGTTTTTGAGACTACTTATTCACATTGACGACTCTGGACGGTGAATAACTCTTAGTTTTTGCCGTAATTCCCTCCATCAAACAGGTGGGGATTGATGGATTCGATTCCGTATGTTTGGTTGCAACCTGCTCCCCACTTTCCCCCACGAAACAAATTTCAGAGCCATTGCCAGCCGTTTATCCTTCGCCTAATCTCAAACCCGAGTGACTAAGTTGCACACCGCTGATTTTGATTACGAACTTCCTCCCCAGTTGATTGCTCAGCATCCTTCCGAACGTCGGGATGGTTCGCGGCTGCTGATTTACCAACGCGCGACGGGTGCAATCCGGCATGGGCGTTTCAATGACCTCATGGAAGAACTGTGCGAAAATGACCTTCTTGTTGTGAATGATTCTCGGGTCATCCCGGCACGCCTGCGAGGATTGAGACCTGTTACCGGAGGCGCGGTAGAAATCCTTCTGCTGGAGGAGATTCAGAAGAACGAATGGTGGACTCTGTTACGCCCCTCCAAACGGTTGCCACCTGGGGCGTTTGTTGACCTGTGTTGGCTCGATGGAGGCAGAGCAGGGATCCGCGCCGAAGTGTTGGAAAAGACCGAAGCTGGTGAATGCCGACTGCGGTTTCATCATCCAGAGAATCTCCTCACCCTATTGGGAGAACTTGGTGAAGTTCCGCTCCCTCCATACATCAAACGCCCCGTGGGACCGACATCGCTTGAGGATGTTGAGAGATATCAAACGGTTTATGCCCAACTCGCAGGCTCCGTAGCCGCCCCGACAGCCGGACTGCATTTCACCTCCGAACATCTGGAAACATTTCAAACCCGAGGAATCCAAGTCGCCCCTGTGACATTACATGTGGGGCCGGGCACCTTCGCCCCCGTCAAGTCGGCCACCCTCGAGGAGCACCCAATGCACGAGGAACGATACTTCCTCCCCAATGAAACCTTCGCGGCCCTGCAAAAGTGTCGATCCAACGGAGGCCGAGTGGTGGCGGTTGGAACAACGTCCCTGCGCGTCCTTGAATCTGCCGCCGAAATAGGTTTGGAACAAGCGGCCGGCCGCTGGCTCCGCACGCGATTATTTGTTTATCCCCCACGCCAATTTCAAATTGTAGAAGCTCTCTTAACCAACTTCCACCTACCTCAATCCACATTACTGATGCTAGTGAGTGCCTTTTTCAACCCGGGGAAAGTGGACGGTCGCGAAAAATGCCTAGCAACCTACCAAGAAGCCGTGAGAGAAAACTATCGATTTTTTAGTTACGGCGATGCGATGTTTATTAGTTGACCCTCCATGATCCCAACCCCGAAGTTCTCGGGATGCCGGAGGCATCCAATTTTGTAGCCGGTGGTTGAGCGAAGCGACACCACCGGACATAGAACCCCAAAACCACCCGCACCCCGGCAGCGGTGTCAGGCTCCACTCTCTCGCTGAAGGGTGCTCATGGCAAAATTGCCGTGAGGAAGCTCCCTCAAAACGGAAACAAAACAACCCCGAATAAACAACCCCGAATAAATCTTGACATCCTTGCTCGTCGCAATCTAGCGTCTAGGAATTACCCTAGCAGCCTGTTGAACAAAGCCCATTTTCGGCTACTTCGTGTCTTGGGGTGAGTTGAAAAAAGTCCGCGAGCGCGTTCCAAATGGAGAGGGCGCGGGTGGTGATTGCGCGTGCAAGAGCCAAAACGAAGGCGATGCGGACAAAAAGACCCCGCCTGAGGGCCGCCGCCAGTTGTTTGGGCGTGCCGAATCCGAAAAGCTTCCGCATCAGTTGCGATAAGTTGTAGATAGCCGCCGCCAGTTTGTAGCGTTTGTTCAAGTTCTCATGACAGCCCAAGAATTCAAAGAGACGGGCCAGAAGTTGCTCAAGTCCAGGCAATACGCCGAGGCGATTTCTTTGATGAAATCGGCTGCCGAGGCTTTTCCTAAAGATGAATCTGTTTGGTCTGATTTGATGCTTGCGGCTTCCGGAAATGGACAGCACGAACAATCTGTCGAATTTGCCAAGCAAGGTATTCGGCAGCTTCCACGTTCGGATTGCCTCTGGCGAAACTTGGGCAACGAGTTGACAATCTTGGATCGGTTGGAAGAAGCCGAGAAAGCTCTCATCAATTCCGAGAACCTCAATTCAAATGCTCCGTGGTTATGGCGTTACTGGG
>WBXJ01000200.1 GCA_008933045.1 Verrucomicrobiota bacterium | reverse complement strand
GAGAGTATTCAGCCAGAAAACTGGGTCGGTGTTGCGTTGTTGGATGAAGTTCGGTTGACCACTTTTTACGGCACATTGACCCCCATAAAAAGCCATCTCACCCCAAAACTAGTGGACAAACAATTAAGATTCCTGATGATGAAAAAGTAGATACTAAGGAACCGCTAAGACCAGTTACGACGGATGGATTATTTGCAACTGCCATGATCCCTGCTGATTCACCGACACCAGCCAAACGCAAATATGTGCGTGCTGTAGGGCCACGACTGCGTGTCCTGCTTTCTATCTGCCTCGGGCTTTTTGCTGCACTCGGAGCCAATTCCGTTTATCTCAGCAGCATCACTTTTCTGGAATGGACTACGAAGCAGGTTTATCAAAACTACTTCTACCAGATCATGTTCTTGGCGCACTTGGCCTTGGGTTTGCTCTTGGTTGTGCCAACAATTATTTTTGGGATTGGACACATCATCAACTCGCATGACCGCCCGAACCGCCGAGCCGTACGTGTCGGGTATGTTTTGTTCGCGGTCACCTTGATCCTTCTCATCACCGGAATTGCACTCACCCGCATCGGGTCGTTCAAGCTAGTTGGCACTGCTCGCACGCTTTCCTACTGGGCCCATGTCATCACCCCGTTGCTGGCAGTTTGGTTGTTTGTTTTGCATCGTCTGGCTGGGCCTCGAATTCAATGGAAACTGGGGTTGAGTTGGGCAGGTGCCGTCGCAGTAGTGGTGGGAGCGATGGTGCTTTTGCATAAACAGGATCCACGCCAATGGAATGTCGCCGGCCCCAAAGAAGGTGCTCAATATTTTGAACCTTCCATGGCCCGGACGGCTTCTGGCAATTTCATCCCAGCCAAAACACTCATGATGGATGATTACTGTCTCAAGTGTCATAAAGATTCTTATCAAGGCTGGTTCCACAGTTCGCACCACTTTAGCTCGTTCAACAATCCGCCTTATCTTTTCAGCGTTCGAGAAACGCGGAAGGTTTCGATGGAACGTGATGGTTCGGTTAAGGCAGCGCGGTGGTGCGCAGGTTGCCACGATGTGGTTCCATTTTTTAGCGGTGCCTTTGATGACCCGAATTTTGATGATGTCCGCCATCCTACCTCACAAGCGGGGATTACCTGCACAGCCTGCCACGCCATCACGCATGTCAATTCAACGATTGGCAACGCCGATTACACTATCGATGAACCGATTCATTATCCGTTCGCCTTCAGCACAAATTCGATCCTCCAATTTGTTAATCAGCAGATGGTGAAGGCCAAGCCAGAGTTTCATAAGAAGACGTTTCTCAAGCCGCTCCATAAGACCGCAGAGTTCTGTTCAACCTGTCATAAAGTCAGCATCCCTTATGCCCTGAATCACTACAAAGAATGGCTGCGTGGCCAGAACCACTATGATTCATTCCTGCTCAGCGGAGTCTCAGGTCACAGTGCACGGAGTTTCTATTATCCGCCCACCGCAAAAGAGAATTGTGCCAGTTGCCACATGCCCCTGCAACCGTCGGAGGATTTTGGCGCAAAAATGTTTTCTGGCACCAACGTGGCCAGCATTCACGACCATTTCTTTCCGGCTGCCAACACCGCCCTTCCTCACCTTCGCGGTGATCTCGCGAGCGTCAAACGCCAACAAGAATTCCTCAAGGGTTGCGCACGCATCGATATCTTTGGACTCAAAGTTGGCGGCACCATTGATAGCCCGTTGATTGCCCCATTACGTCCAGAAGTTCCTCAACTGAAACGCGGACAAAAGTATCTCATCGAAGCCGTCGTGCGAACGCTCAAACTGGGTCATCCGTTAACCCAAGGCACGGTCGATTCCAACGAACTTTGGGTGGACGCCAAAATCACAAGCCAAGGCCGAGTGATCGGGCGCAACGGCGGCTTAGGCCCTTACAATACCGTTGATCCATGGTCGCACTTCTTGAATGTCTACATGCTCGATAAGGAGGGGAATCGCATCGACCGTCGCAACCCACAGGATATTTTTACACCGCTTTACAACCATCAAGTCGGGCCAGGCGCGGCCGCAGTAGTGCATTACGCGCTGCTAGTTCCCGAGGATATCCAAGGCCCGATCACCGTGCATCTGAAGCTGCAATATCGAAAATTCGACACCACCTACATGCAATACGTGTCAGGTAAGACTTACACCAACGATCTGCCGATCACGACCATTGGAGAAGACACCCTTAGCTTTGCCGTCGAAGGTACGACAACCGTTCCAAACAACGAACCCTCCAAAGTGGATCTTTGGCAGCGTTGGAATGATTATGGAATTGGACTATTGCTCGAAGGCGACAAAGGCAGCGAGAAAGGCGAATTGATTCAAGCGGCTCAAGCCTTCACGCAAGTTGAGATGTTAAAGAAGGCCGATGGTCCTTTGAATTTAGCCCGCGTGTATTTCAAGGAAGGACGGTTGGAAGATGCCGTCATCGCGCTACAACGAGCTAGCAAATTCGACCCTCCCGCACCCCGATGGACGGTCGCTTGGCTGAATGGACTAGTGAATAAACAGAACGGATACTTGGATCAAGCCATCAAAGAATTCCGCAGCATTCTTGAGGATAAATACCCTGAGATCGAAACACGTGGATTTGATTTCAGTAAAGATTACGAAGTAATTAATGAGCTCGGCCAGACGCTTTTCGAGCGTTCCAAACAGGCGCGAAGCAATCCCGATCAACAGCGGGAACTAGTCGCCGGAGCGATCGAGCAATTCAAGAAAACATTGGCGTTAGACTCCGAGAACTTAGCTGCCCACTATAACTTGTCGCTGCTCTACCGGAACATCGCCGACAAGACCAAAGCTGAATATCACCAAGCCCAGCACGAGAAATACAGACCCGACGACAACGCAAGAGACCGTGCGATCGCCAACGCCCGCCGCGCCAACCCTGCTGCGGATAACGCCGCTCAATCGATCGTAATCTACCCCTTGAATCGCCCCGGTGCTTTCGAGCTCCCTCCCGCTCCCGTGCTACAAACTGCTGCTCCATGAAACCCACTGACCCTCAGAAGGAACCACCACTCAACCCATCAGAGGAGGTGGCACATTACGACGATGCCTTGATCGCTCGCGCCTTTCGTTGGTCAACCCTCGCGCTCGGGATTCTAATCCTAGGTGGGATCGGCCTCTACTGGTTCCTCAACCGCAAGCCCCCGCCCAGCGCAGTCAAAGTAACTCAGATTTCAGCTCCAATCGTTAAAGCCATACCCCTCGCAAATTTGCCCAAGGTGAAGTTCACCGATGTGACCTCCTCGGCTGGCCTCAATTTTACCCACAACAATGGAGCCACCGGTGAAAAGCTGCTTCCCGAGACCATGGGGGGTGCGGTTGCATTCTTGGATTTTGATAACAACGGCACTCAAGACATTCTCCTCGTCAATGCGCAGTCCTGGCCGGGCGCGACCCATCCTCAGCTCACGACCCCTGCCCTTTATCGAAATGATGGCCACGGACATTTCACCGATGTCACTGCGGGTTCCGGCATTGATATTTCTCTCTACGGCATGGGGGTGGCAGTGGGGGATTACGACAACGACGGTTTGCCTGATGTGTTTATTTCCTGCGTCGGCACCGCTCACCTATTCCACAATCAGGGCAACGGAAAATTTAAAGATGTCACCTCACAAGCGGGCGTCGCGGGATCAGCAAAAGACTGGGGCACATCCGCCGCATTTTTTGACTACGACAACGATGGCAAACTCGACCTTTACGTCGGTCAGTATGTCAAATGGACACGCGAAATTGATTTTGAAGTCGGATATAAACTCGTCGGTATCGGCCGCGCCTACGGTCAACCCATGAACTTTGAAGGCACCTTCCCTTACCTCTATCACAACAACGGCGACGGCACATGGACCGACGTCACGGCCGCCAGCGGGTTGCAGATCAAAAACGCATCCTCAAGCGTTCCCACTGCCAAGACCCTAGGAGTTGCGCCGGTAGACATCGATGGCGACGGATGGATGGATCTGATCGTTGCGAACGACACCGTCCAGAATCTCGTCTTCCACAATCAAACCAACGGAACATTCAAAGAAATCGGTGCCAATGCCGGCATCGCCTTTGATAGCTATGGGGCCACCCGAGGAGCCATGGGGATCGACACGGGGCATTTCCGCGATGACGACGCCCTCGGTGTGGTCATCGGGAATTTCGCCAACGAAATGACCGCCCTCTACGTCTCACAAGGTAGCCCCCTCCAATTCGCGGACGAAGCCATTACTGAAGGGATCGGCCCAGCCAGCCGTCTCCTCCTCAAGTTCGGCGTATTTTTCTTTGATTACGACCTCGATGGCCGCCTCGATGTCCTCTCCTCAAACGGCCACCTCGAAAAGGAAATCAACAAACTCCAAGCCAGCCAGCAATACCTCCAACCCGCCCAACTCTTCTGGAATCGAGGCCCAAGTCCAACAGGATATTTCGTTCCAGCAAGTGCCGAACAATCCGGCCCTGATCTCTTTCAACCCGTTGTTGGCCGAGGCTCCGCCTTTGCGGACATAGATGCCGACGGAGATCTCGATGTCATTATCGTACAAACTGGCGGAAAACCTTTACTCCTCCGCAACGATAACCAACTAGGCCATCACTGGGTGCGTCTCAAACTCGAGGGTCGATCCGCAAATCGATCCGCCATCGGTGCTCGCGTCACGGTTAAAGTTGGCGATCAAACCTATCGCCGCCAAGTCATGCCCACCCGCAGCTACCTCTCTCAATCCGAGCTCCCAATAACGATCGGCCTCGGCCAAGCTCAAACAGTGGATCAAATCGAAATCCTCTGGCCCGGCGGATCACTCCAAAAACTAAGCAACGTTCGGATTGATCAAACCACCTCCGTCCGCCAACCCTAAAGTCCAGAATCGTCCCTTTGAGTTGGGAAAATGGGAGTGGTGGACGCTGCAGGTTTCGAACCTGCGACCCCTACCGTGTGAAGGTAATGCTCTACCACTGAGCTAAGCGTCCGCAGCACCACCAATAGAACTCAGCCCGCAACGAAGTGCAAGGCATTTTGCATAATGTTCAAGCGAAGCGACTCACAACATCGGGGTTGAGACACGACCTCAATGCTCTGACTTCGTTCATTTCGTTCATTTCGTTCGCCTCATTTCGTTCATTTCGTTCATTTCGTAGGGTGCGGCTTCGTCCGCGCCGTTTCGTTTATCCCCTGCCCTTTGCTTTTAGCCTAAAAGTAGGAGCGGCAAGCTCCTTTGGGTTCGATCCTTAGAAGTAACCCGTACCCTTATAGCCTCTAACGCTGACCAAGCGTTTAGAGGCTTCTCT
>WBXJ01000199.1 GCA_008933045.1 Verrucomicrobiota bacterium | reverse complement strand
TTCGCCTTTCTGTTGGGTGCATGGCGGTGATTTGGAAGTAGCCTCCTCATGAGACGATTTTCACAACGCAACTCGCTCGTCACGCTCAACGACATCAATATTACGCCGTTGCTTGATCTGGCTTTCGTGTTGTTGATTATATTTGTAATCACCACACCTCTGCTCGAACAAAGCCTGAAACTGAGCTTGCCGACGGGGGGTGCTGAGGAACAGGCCAAGCCGCGTAAAGAGGACCTCCGCACCGTGGAGGTGGCCCCCCAAGGCTATTATGTGATGGGGGGTCGCAAGTTGAATATCAACGAGGTGGAGGCTGCCTTGGTTCAAGCCTATCGAGCCAACTCTAAGCTGACGGTTTATATTCGTGCTGATACGAAGGAGCAATTTGGCAATGTGATGGCTCTACTCGATCGTTGCGAAAAGCACGGAATCTCAAGGGTGAGTTTCGGCACTAAACGCGACCAATAACGATGGCTCGTCTACAAACCAAATGCTTCGTCGCCAGTGCGGGTTTTCACGTATCACTCGTGGGCCTTGTATTGTTGGCTGCGGCGTTTGTTCCCAAGCCCACTCCGCCTCCTGAGCAAATAACATTGTTGACGCTCATGCCTCGTGTGCGGGATGAGGAAGCACCCAGCGGGGGGAATCCGAATGTTACCACGCCTCCGGTCGCCGCTCCCGTTCAGCCTCCCGTTGCCGAGGTCATTCAAGAGCCGATCGCCCAGAGTGAACCCAAGGTGGTCGAACCCACACCCGTCAAGCCACCTGCCCCTCTTCCAACGCCACCTAAGCCGGTCAAACCCAAACCCACAACGGACGATTTCAAGGATTTCTTTGAGTCGAAACCCGAGCGTGATAACAAGCCGAAGCCCAAGGATCCGATCCCAACGGATACTTCAGCTCCTCGTCCAGATAAGCCCAAAGCCCCGTCCAAAGTGGAGGTGGATCTTACGGTAAGAAAGCCCAGTAACGCTGCGGCCGTAAAAGCTCAACGGGCAAAGGAGCAAGCGGCGGCGGCTCAAGCTGCAGCCCAATATCAGAAGTGGGCAAATGAGCGTAATTCCGCGCTAAAAACTGCGGTCTCCGGTTTAACCAGTGGGCTCGCACCGAGCACAGTCGTTGAAATGCCCGGTCCGGGTGGTGAATTATACGCCAGCTATCGTCAAATCGTTTACGCGAAATATAATCAAGCATGGCAACCTCCGGCTGATTTGGAGGATGAGAGTGCGACTGTGGAGGTGGAAGTCGTGATTGCACGGGATGGTCGAGTGATTTCTAGTGCTGTAACTAGTCGGAGTAGCAACGGCACCATGAATAAATCGATCCAATCGACTCTCGATCGAGTTCGATTTGTGCACGCGTTTCCCGAGGGTGCCAAGGACAGTGAACGTGTTTTTAAAATTCGGTTTAACCTTCGCGCAAAACGTCAACTTGGATGAATATAATGTCGAATCACTGGACACTTCTTCTCACGATTTGGGTTGGCCTAGCAACGGTGCTGAGGGCTCAGGATCCAGTCATCGACATCAGCAATACTGCGGATGGCGGGGTCAAGCAGATCCCCATCTTCGTTGGGGGTTATACCGGTGAGGTGGGTCAAGTTTTACGTTTTGATCTGGAGGTTGCCGGGTTCAAAATTGTTGCCGAAGACTCCGCGCAATACTCGCTCTCCGGACGTAACGAAACGGAAGTGGAAGGACGACTGACGGACCGCTTGAGCAAAGCGTCACTCTTGGCAAAACGGTATACCGATGCCAGCCCTCGGACTCAAGCCCACGCGCTGGCCGACGATGTTATCAGCGCGATTCTTCATACCCCAGGATTCTGCCGCACCAAGATCGCTTTTAAAACCGAGCATGGTTCCTCCGGCGAGATTAGCATCGCGGATTATGACGGTCACAACGTCGTAGAATTGACCAAGGATCGTGCGATTGTGGCTGCCCCCGCTTGGGCACCGGGCAGGAGATCATTATTCTACACGTCGTATCGAGCGGGTTACCCAGATATCTATTCGCACGTCATTGCAACCGGCGAACGGAAGCCAGTGGCCCGTTATGCAGGTCTCAATACGAGCGCGGCTATTTCCCCCGACGGCCGACGAATCGCGATGATTCTGTCCAAAGCAGGGAGTCCAGATTTATTTGTGAGCGACATCGATGGCAGTAATCTCCTGCAATTGACTAAAACTAAGGAGGATGAATCCTCACCTTGTTGGTCGCCGGACGGTTCCAAGATTTGTGTTGTTTCACGGCTCAGCGGCACTCCCGCATTATACACGGTCAGTGCACGGGGTGGGGAAATGACCCGACTGCGAACCGCCGGTGTCACGCGGTGTACCGAGCCTGATTGGTCGCCTGATGGTAAGACTATTGTTTTCACCGCCCAAATGGGAGGGTTCCAAATTTGTATAGTCCCCGCCACGGGAGGTGAAGCCAAGCTGGTGGCCGACGGAGAGGATCCCTCGTGGGCTCCGAATTCTCGCACCGTGATTTTTGTTAGACGCACGAAGGGTCAAAGATCATTGTCTTTGCTTGACGTGCCTACCAAACGCGTCAAGAATATTCCTTTGAATTTGGGTAACTGCTCGCAACCCGCTTGGGCCAAGTAAGATCGTTCACAATAAACATTTTAATACACATGAAAAGTCTCACATCACTCTCAATGCTGTTGCTGGCTGTATTCCTTGCTGTTGGTACGGCGGGTTGCAAAAAATCGCCCAAGAATGTAACCACCATCGAAGGTCGACGGGATATTTCCCCTCGCCCTGACAATCTGAATGGTTTGAAGGTTAACACCGACGGTCGGAACGGAGTTAATTCCGGCACGCCGTTTAACGGAAACGACAACGTTAAAATTGGCAGCGGAAATCTTGATCCGAGTGGCCTTGGTTCCCGACCTAACCCGGATGATGTGACCGAGGATCCACTCATCCTCGCTTCGCAGACGGTGTCGTTTGAGTACGACAAGTCTTCCGTCAAAAGCTCCGAACGTTCCAAAGTCGAGGCAGCCGCTGCTTATCTCAAAAACGAACCCCGCTTCCTACTCAAGGTGGAAGGTCACTGCGATGAGCGGGGCACGGATGAATACAACAGAGCTTTGGGCGAGCGTCGTGCGCTCTCTATCCGCGAGTATTTGTTGACCCTCGGTGTGTCAGCGGATCGCGTCACGACGATTAGCTACGGCAAAGATCGCCCCGCAGTTCAGGGACATGACGAAGCGGCCTACTCACAGAACCGTCGCGGTGCCTTTGTGGTGCTGAAACCTAAACAGTAGGTCACAAATTTTTAGATCTCATCTGGCCCGGGTTTGTTTGCTCAACACTGGGCCTTTTGTTTCAAATTTAAAACAGCATCGCGTTTTTCGAGGAATGTGTTAGGTTGGTTTAAGTTGGTAAATCTGGTTTCGCCTTATGAACATGTCGCTGGCTTTTTTGAATGGGATGGAGATGGTCGGTATCGTGATTCTTTTGGTCATTTTATTTGGTGCCAAAAAAATCCCTGAACTTGCGCGAGGTCTTGGCCAAGGCTTAAAGGAGTTTAAGAAATCGACCAAAGAAATTCAGACCTCGCTGGATGGCAGCGATAGCTCTGGACCAACGGGAGGAGTATCGAGCCGCGATTCCTCTGAAACCACAAGTGCAGCCAAAGCGGATGCGACAAAGAGGGCTTGAATTGATCCCTGTGCATCGGCTTGGCTTTACATTAACTGATTGATGATCTACGGTTTAAGTCTTGTAATTGAGTTGTTATGAATATCACCTTAGCGTTTCTGAATGGGCCCGAAGTCATCGCCCTGTTAGTTTTGGTTCTGATTCTTTTCGGAGCCAAGAAGCTGCCCGAACTCGCTCGGGGTTTGGGCCAAGGGCTCAAGGAATTTAAGAAGTCATCGAAGGAGATTCAGGAAGACCTTAATACCGCGATGAATGAGGAACCTTCGCCTGTACCCGCCAAACGGGTTGCGTCGACGACGATCCCGTCGCAGACAGTGGAAGAAATTCCAACCCGCGATATTTCCAAGGCATAATTTCGGTTTCCAAGTGGTTTAAGCACTCATGGCTAACGAGGACGAATTTCCCCCCTCCTCTTCAGGTGAAGATGAGGGCGGGCCAGTTAAATCCTTTCTTGATCACTTGGAGGATTTGCGCTGGGTGCTGATCAAGACAGTCGCCGCGATCGTGTTGGGAATGACCATTTGCTTGGTGATTGCTCCAATGATCGTTCAGATTCTAGGTCGTCCCCTCGCTCAATCCGGGTTGGATGTGAAGTTAAATCCACTCGGCCCCATGGGCGGGTTTGTGATTTATATGAAGGTAGCTACCTATGGTGGGGTAGGATTGGCACTCCCGTTTGTTGGATTCTTTATCGGTAGTTTTATCTTTCCGGCACTCAAACCGAAGGAGAGAAAGTATTTTCTTTGGGCGTTGGGAATCGGCGGCGGCTTATTTCTCGCCGGTGTAGCTCTGTGTTATTTCTTCATGCTGAATATTTGTCTGCAAGGCATCTCGCAGATGAATTCTTGGCTAGGATTCTCTACGGATCTTTGGCGTGCTGAGGAGTATTTCTCGTTCGTCCTCCTCTTTATGTTGGGGATGGGTCTGAGCTTTGAGGTCCCAGTCATCATCCTGACGTTGGTGCGGATTGGTTTGATTCCGCACGAGTGGTTAGTGAAGGGTCGCTCTTATTTTATCATCGCGAACGTGCTTCTCTGTTCGATTATCACTCCCGATGCCTTGAGCACGATTCTGATGGTTCTGCCGGTGCAAATCTTGATGGAGATCTGCATCTTGATTTCAAAATATTGGGAACGTCAGAAACGCATCGCGGAAGCGCGAGCCGCCGAACAACCCAAGGACTAAGATTCCTACCAAAGGAAGGAGCTTTGTTGGGCGATCACTTCCTCGCCCGAGAGTAATTCCACCTTCCAAGAAATGACGTGCCCTAGTTTTTTGTAGGTATCGACTGGGATCGAAATGCTCGACCAACGGGACCAATAACGCGTGGGTTTCACCTCGGTTTCGATCAGGGTAGGGGTGGAGTTTTTGGTATTATCCGAACGAATTTGGAGACGCAGTTTCAAAGTTGTTTCATGGGATTGCCTGTTGCGCCATTGGACGTCATACCGAACCCCATAAACATCTTGAGGATGAAGCCGGAGATGGGCTTGATAGGCATCCCGCTCGAACAGGCTGGGGGCAACCGAATTCTTACCGTTTTTATCGAGCAGGTGGGGCAAGACCTTGATGATTTTAGCTCCATCAGCCAATGCTACCATCGGAAGACTTCCCAAGAGCAGAGCCATCACCATCGCACGCAGCATTTTCATGGAGT
>WBXJ01000198.1 GCA_008933045.1 Verrucomicrobiota bacterium | reverse complement strand
GAGTCGTAATTGACCGAGCGGTAGATCCGCATCATCCACCACGATCATCAACTGCTCCGTCCCGACTTGGTAATAATCCACCAACCGTCCGACTGCGTCACCGCTCAAATTCATGAACGTCTGGGGTTGGCTCAACCACACGTTTCGACCCATCACCACAACCTTCGCCAACCGTGACTGCATTTTGCGCTCATGGCTCCAACCGCAGCGATAGCGACCGGCCAACCGTTCCAACACCAAGAACCCCGCATTATGCCGCGTGTTCTCATACTCCGCTCCCGGATTCCCTAAGCCAACAATTAAGTGAACCGGGCCCATGGTTAGGAAACAGAGCCTCAGAACACGCTGGTTTCCCCAACGTGTCCTGTGCAAATCTTGTTACTTCTTCTTGGCAGCAGGTTTTTTATCTCCAGCTTTCTTGTCCGCTGGGGCAGGAGCTGCTGCGTCCTTCTTCTCCTTGATCATCTCGGGTTGCACGGTGGCGCCGGCAGCATCAGTCGCTGCAGTTTCCGCTGCTTCCGTCAACGGTGCGGCGACAGCAACCACTGTGAGTTTCCGCTCGCCCAAAATTTCCACACCTGCAGGAGCTTGAATATCCCCCAAGTGAATGGAGGTTCCAACTGCGAGATGGCTGACATCAAGAACCAAAGCCTCGGGTAAATTCTTCGGCAACGAGCGAACCTTGATGCGAAAGAGGACATGTTCCAAGGTTCCGCCACCCGATTTAACTCCGACAGGCTCACCGGTTGTTTCGACTGGCACAAAGACAGTGACCGTCTCGTTTTCAGCGACTTCGTGAAGATCGACATGAAGCACATTTCTCACCAAAGGATGATGTTGCACCTCTTGCAGCAAAGCTAAACGTTGGCCCTTGGAATCGCCGACAACCGTCAGGTCAACCAGAATGTTTTCGGAAACAGCACCATGGATCAAGGTCTCAAGATCACGGCTGATCAACTCGAGGTTTTCGGGCGCATTGAGGCGACCGTAGATCACCGCTGGAACACGGCCAGAAGCACGCAATTGTTTGACACCGCCGCGACGAGTCGCAGTGCGGGGATAAGCCGTCATCGGAACAGATTTCATCTTAAAAACACCTACAATTCAACGAGTCAGCCCTGCACCCCTTCCACTTTCCACACGAAAGCAAAGGCGTCTGGGAGCCGCTCAAACTTTATCTACGGGCCCTCAACTAGTGCGCCCGCCTTTAAATTCAAACAGCGAAGTGACCGACGAATTACTATGAATCCGCTTGATGGCTTCGCCCAACAATCCTGCAACCGACAAGGTCGTAATTTTCACCCCGTCAATCTCAGGGCGGAGAACCGTATCAGTTGTGATCAATTCGTCAATACATGATTTTTTAAGCCGCTCAATCCCCAAATCGTTCAGGATTGCATGCGACACGCAGGCGATAATCTTCTCCGCGCCTTCCGCCCGCAACAACGTCGCCGCAGCCGTCAGCGTGCCCGCCGTCTCCGTCAAATCATCCACTATCAACACCGTCTTCCCTCGGATCTCCCCGATCACCGTCACAGATTCCACTTCGGTAGCACTCTTCCGTTGCTTGGCGACAATCGCCAACCCTGCGCCGAGAAACTGGGAATAGGCGTGCGCCATCTTCAGACCGCCCACATCAGGACTCACCACCACCAAATTCTCCAGACGCTTCGACTTCAGGTATTCGAACATCACCGGCGATGCATAAAGATGATCCACCGGAATATCAAAAAAACCTTGAATTTGCTGTGCGTGCAAATCCATCGTCAAAACACGATTCGCCCCAGCGGCCACCAAAAGATTCGCCACCAACTTTGCCGTGATCGGAACTCGAGGTTGATCCTTTCGATCCTGGCGAGCATACCCATAAAAGGGCAGCACGGCCGTGATCCTCAACGCACTCGCTCGACGAAGCGCATCCATCATGATGAACATTTCCATCAAATGATGATTCGTCGGTGGACTCGTGGATTGGACAATAAAAACATCTTGCCCGCGCACATTCTCATCAATTTTGACAAATGTCTCACCGTCAGGAAACGCGCTGACAGTACACTTCCCCAGCTCCATGCCGATCGATTGCGCGATCGAATTAGCCAACGGTTGATTTGATGTCCCAGCAAAAATTTTCACGTCGATTGAATCCGCAACCATCGACCTCCACCGTCGAAGGTCAAAACTTAAAGACCACCCGTAAAGGTGGCTATTTCGAAACAAAACTGTAACAAACAACCCAACGTCAGCAAGCCTAGACTTTAAGCCGCGCTGCGCCAATTAACCGCAAAGCACACAGAGATCACAAAGATGCTGAGAATATCTCCGATGGGTCAGGCGGTCGCGGAGCTCTCGTCTTGGATGTAGGTCTTTTCTTTGTACCGGATGGCTACGAAGACGAAGATCACGGCGGTGACTAGCATGAGCACGCTGAAAAAGTTGTAGTAGGCAGCACCGGCTAGTTTGGAGGTGCCATCGGGGTTCTGAATGAAGTGGTTCACGAGCGCGGTGAAGAGGTTTCCCAGCGAGACGGAGAGCAGGTAGAAGCTCATGACGAGGCTCTTCATGCGTTTGGGTGCTTGGGTATACGCGAACTCCAATCCTGTGATCGAAACCATGACTTCGGCACCAGTGATCAAGGCGAAGGCCAGCACCTGCCAACCGAGACCAGGCTTGGCACCAGCAGCGATTTGCGTTTCTAACCAAGCGGGAATGAGGAAGCAGGTTGCGGTTAGGAACAAACCTAAGCCAATTTTGCGTAACGGAGTCAGTTTGAAAACGCGGTTAATCGCAGGGTAGATCGCGTAGTTGAAGATAGGGATAAAAGTTAGGGTGAAGATCGGGTTGAGAACTTGAATCTGTGAGGGGAGCGGTTTCCAACCTAGAAAATTGAGGTCTAAATGAGCGGCCTGAAGCACCCATGCTGAGGCGGTTTGATCCCAGAGGGACCAAAAGATTGCGATGAAAAAGTAGATGATGACCAACTTTCCTACGGAAGCCAGGCCCTCTTTACTGAAGGACTCGCGCAAAAAGGCGTTTCCACCCGGTGGGATATGGATGAAGACCCGACGGCCCATCCAAAATACGAACGTCGCCAACATCATTAAGATACCCGGCAAACCAAAGGCCCAGGTCGGCCCCCAATGTTCCAACATCCAAGGAATGAGCAGAGTGCTGAAGGTGGAACCGAAATTGATCGAAAAATAAAACCATCCAAAAACCCGTGATAACAGATGCTGGTTGGAGGCTCCAAATTGATCGCCGACATGCGCAGACACGCAGGGCTTGATCCCTCCCGATCCAATCGCGATGAGGGTCAGACCGATAATCATGCCGAACCGCGTGTGATCCCAAGCCAGATATAAGGGACCCGCACAATACACCATGGAAAGAAGGAGGATGGTTCGATACTTACCTAAAAAGGCGTCTGCGAGAATCGCGCCCAGAAAGGGGAAAAAATAAACGGCACTGACAAACAGGTGGTAATACTCGCGGGCCTGGGCGTCGGTGAGGTGATCTGGTTTACCGGACGCATTGAGCATGTATTGCGTCATGAAAACCACTAGGATCGCACGCAATCCATAGTAACAAAACCGCTCCACCATTTCGTTTCCGATAATGTAAGGAATTCCCGCCGGGGTGGTGGTGGTTTTGAGTGGCGCAGATAAATACTCAGTCTTTAGCATAGATTAAAAGATCACAATGCTTGGGGTCGTGTTGTGTATCAGTTCGCAGACCATAGTCCTATCAATCGCACGATGGCGAGATTTCAATCAAACATTTTTCCAGGATTCAGCACCCGTTTGGGGTCGAGTGCTCGGCGTAATTCGCGCATGACTTGCATGGCGGCATCGCCAGCGAACTTGGGTAGGAATGACTTCTTTGCTAACCCGATTCCATGCTCGCCAGTGATCGTTCCCCCCAAGCGGATGGCCTCGTCAAAAATCTCGTGAAACGCCAATTCCACCCGATGCATTTCGTCTTTATTGCGTTCGTCGGTGAGAAAGGTGGGATGCAAATTGCCATCGCCCATGTGCCCAAACGTTCCGATCCGGAGGTTATATTTTCGCGCAATGACTTCCACGAACCTGATCATTTTTGCGAGCTCGCTTCGAGGGACCGTCGCATCCTCTAGGATGGTGGTGGGAGCAACTCGGGCCAGGGCGGAGAACGCGGACCGTCGCGCATTTGCTAGTTTGTTCGCCTCCTCATCGTCCTTGGCAACCCGGACTTCGATCGCTCCGAGCTTACGACAGATGGCCTCCATCTCCTCCGCCTCCTCCGCAACCACTGCAGGGTGACCGTCGGACTCGATCAGGAGCAGAGCCTCGCAATCGAGTGGCAGACCGATCTTCGCATAATCCTCCACGCAATGGATTGTGGTTCGATCTAAAAACTCCAGAGTACAGGGAATGATCTGCGCCGCGATAATCGCCGACACGGCTTCCGCTGCTCGATCCATCGCCGAGAAAGTAGCGACCATGGTCTTCTTGGCCTTGGGCTTGGGAATCAGACGGAGCAAGACCTTGGTGATGACGCCCAGAGTGCCTTCCGATCCCACAAAAACATCCTTGAGCGAGTAGCCGGCGACATCTTTCACGCACTTGTTGCCGAGCCACATCACTTGACCCTCAGGCAGGACCACTTCCATTCCCATGACATAATTGCGCGTCACGCCATATTTTAAGCCACGCAACCCACCCGAATTTTCCGCCACGTTGCCTCCAATGGTGGAAATTTTCATGGAGCCTGGGTCTGGCGGGTAAAATAATCCTGCGGCTACCGCCGCGTCCGAAACCTGCAATGTGGTAACGCCGGGTTCGACCAGAAGCGTTAGGTTCGCTCGATCCAGTTCCAAGATGCGATCCATCTTGACGGTACACATCACCACACAATTCTCGCTCGGGAGGCTTCCCCCACTCAATCCCGTGCCAGAACCCCGTGTCACGACTGCGAGGCCGTCCCGATTCGCCATCTTCAGTAGTTCCGAAATTTGGTCGGTCGTGCGCACAAAAACCACTGCAGCGGGCATTTGTTGCAGAGCGGCGGTCCCATCGAAGGAATAGGGGATCAGATCTTCGGGAGCGGTGAACACTTGGTCCGCTCCGAGCAGGACACGAAGGTTGATTAGGATACTTTCAGCCAAGGCCATAATGGATGACTACTTTAAGGCGATGCCACACGAACCTTCAAGCAATTTGCATTTCCAGATTGCGTAACTGGCTGATGAAAAAAATCGTCGTAATGACCTAATTCTCATCGACTTACCACATCGCAGAACCCAAAAGGCAATAGTGTTGACCCCGTCTGCAAAACTAGGCAACTTAGAGATCGTG
>WBXJ01000197.1 GCA_008933045.1 Verrucomicrobiota bacterium | reverse complement strand
GAGCATGGGAATAAAAAATCGACCCCCATTAAAAAATGGGAAAACCACATCAAAGACTGGATTACTCCACCCATGGTTGATCCAGCGGAAGGCGGCGACATCGAAGGCTTGAAACATCTTATTTTAGTTCATCGTGCTCCACGGGATCAAGGCGACGACGTTGATACCATGCCATCGCACACAAATCCATTAGACCCCGGCCCACTCGATTCCACACCCCGTACTTCGAGACACCCGATACCCGTGGCCGATGGTTAATCGGCAATTCACGCGTCTTAAAACCACCGGCATGCACTAGGATCGGCAGAAAACGATGGAGTCCATTGAAAGGAAACACACACCGGAGAGTGCAGCGCCGAAACCCACGTAAGGCACACCCGGTATCCACAAAATCTACTCCCAAGACAAATCTACGAGCACTGCGGGCCACCTTGGAGGAGACCTTCCTCAACCAAGAGTCCCGCCGTTTCGTCCTGACACCACAGGCAAAATCAACCTCCCCCAACGCATCCAACAACCGAGGCAGATCCAATGGGTCATTCTGAAGATCACCATCCAAAGTAGCGATGTATTCGGTTTCACCCGACAAAATTCCCGTCCAGAGCGCGGCACTCTGTCCTGCATTTTTCCGATGTCTCAGAGCACGAATACGAGGATTTAAACTCCTTGCTGTGTGAATTTTGCCCCACGTGTCATCCGTACTCGCATCATCAACATACACTAATTCCCAATCCCAGCGACTCCCCTCAAAAACAGCAGCAACCTCATCAGCCAACGGTTGAACGTTACCCGATTCGTTGAACACTGGAACGATGATCGATAAGTTACGACCCATGATTATAGCAGTTAAAAGTGTTTACCCACCAACGGTAAACCCTCGATTACTTCAGCTTCGCATTAACTAGGAACCGACGCGCGTCCCTAGTTCAGGACGCGCCTCGCTAAAACATCTCACACCCTAGCAACCGACCGTCACCATTTCTTCGTTCGTGGTTACGTTGACGATCTTGAATTGTTCCGCATGGAAAGTGGGATCAGCTCGGAAGGAGAGTTTTCCAAAATAACGCTTCTCCATCTCGATCAGTAACTTCTCATCCTCCGTGCGAAGACGCTCCAGCACGGTCGGATTAACCACAATTCTCAATTGGAAGTCTGAGTCATCACGGTGACGTTTCTTTAATATTTCCCCAAGTTTCCTCTGGATTTCCACGCTCATCGTTAAGGTGCTTTTCACCTTACCTCGTCCCTTGCAATGCGAGCAGTCGTCGTACACCGCCGCACGCACGCTCTCCGAATGCCGTTGTCGCGTCATCTCCAACAAGCCCAATTGCGAAATCGGGAGCACGTGAGTCTTCGCTTTATCGCGACGAAGGCCGTCACGCAACTTCTGATAAACCGACACCTGATCTCTCCGATGCTTCATGTCAATGAAGTCCAAAACGATCAGACCACCCATATTCCTCAAACGCAATTGTCGTGCGATCTCCTCAGCAGCTTCTAGATTCACTTTGAGAATCGTGGAATCCTGATCCTTTGAGCCTTTATGGCGACCTGTGTTGACGTCAATCGCCACGAGGGCTTCCGTCTCATCGATTACAATATAACCACCACTTTTGAGCGGAACTTGACGAGTGAACGCCCCCTCAAGTTGCCGAGTGATATTGAAGCGATCAAATATGGGTTGTGAATCTGCATAAAGCTTCACTTTGGAAGTGGAGCGCTTTGAGATTCGAGCGATCATATCGCGAATCCGATCAAACTCACGTTGCCCATCCACCACGATCCGCTCGACATCATCGGTGAGGAAATCTCGCACCGTTCTCTCGACAAGGTCTGGCTCCTGAAACACGCATGTCGCTGTCGGCTGCTTTCCAATCTTTTCTTGGATCAACTGCCACTCATCAAGCAACAACGCCAAGTCGCGAACAAAATAGAGCGCCTGTTGCCCCTCACCCACCGTACGAATAATCACCCCCATGCCCTCGGGAATAGTGAGGCTGCGGACAATCGTTTTGAGCCGTTGCCGCTCCTCGATGTTCTCGATTTTGCGGGAAATTCCGCTCTGATCTGAGTTAGGCAACAACACAAGATACCGCCCCGGCAACGCCAAATTAGTCGTTACCCTAGGCCCCTTATTCCCGATGGGTCCCTTCGTAACTTGAATGATAATTTCGCTACCCGGAGGATAAAGACGAGGGATATCCTTCTGCGTAATGCGCGGTCGTTCACGGCGTTTTCCCTCTCGTTCCACGACTTCCACCCCGTTATCGAATGTCGCAGGAACAATATCCCAATAGTGCAAAAAGGCATTCTTCTCAAACCCAATATCTACGAATGCCGCTTTGAGTCCGTCCTCCAGGTTACGCACTTTCCCCTTAAAAATACTTCCGACCAACCGCTCGTCGGTCGTCCGCTCGATGTTGAATTCCTCCAACTTACCTTCCTCCAACACGGCCACCCTGACCTCGAGGGATTCAGCATTGATGATCACCTCTTTATGCGTCTTAGGAGGAGGTTTGATCAACTGTTCGACCTTCCTCATGACCTTGGTCGCCACCAGTCGGATGGCATCTACCAAACCACGGGGTCGCGCATCAGGGATGGAAACCGGCTTGAACGGAACCTCCTCGGGTTCCTCAGCCACTTCCTGCTTAGGTTCGCGAAAATTCTGCGCCCGACCGTGATGCCTCACGTCGCTCGTCGTTTCGGTCTCCGTCCCATCGGCAGGAAGGCCCGCTGCAATATTCTCAGCGCGTTCAATCTCCTCCTCATGGCGAGCTTGGGTAAAAACTTCATCCGCACCGTTCTGTTTCCCTTCCGAAATAGCATCGGCACGAGCCGCTATAGCTGCTTTGTCAGGCCGTTGAGGAGGGGCACTGGAGCCTCCAGCCGGACGGAAGCGCATAGCTCCCCGGCGACGATTTGAAAATGAGCGATCACTCATACTTTCTAATAATATCTGCGATAAATGTGGACGTTTTGCAAAATACCAATGGCGATCAGCGAGCAAAGCACCGAAGACCCACCGTAACTCAACAGCGGCAGTGGAATACCCGTCACAGGCATCAAGCGAATATTCATTCCGATATTGATGAATACATGACTAAAAACTAACGTAACCACACCCACCGCCAGCAACTTTCCCAAGCGATCGCGCGCTTGGCCGGCAATTTTGATTCCTATAAAAAGAATCAAACCATAGAGGGTTAAAACGGTTACGCTTCCCAAAAAACCTTTCTCCTCGGCAATAACTGAGAAAATAAAGTCATTATGTGCCACGGCTCTTGGTAAGTAGCCCAGTGAATTCTGGGTCCCTTGCCTCCAACCCTTGCCAGTCAGTCCCCCTGAACCAACCGAAATCAACGCTTGATCGACATTATAAGACTTTTGTCGTTGTAAATCGCGTGCACGTTGACGCTCCGCAAGCGTGGCATCACGCGGAGCAAAATCTTTCCCAAAGTAAACCAATAGTCGGTGCCTTTGGTAATCCTCCAACTTGACCTGCCAACGCGGCGGCGCAAATAGGATATCCACCAGCAGCAAGATAATGAGGAAACCTGCTCCGCTCAGAAAGCGGAACAGAAACTTAGGTGGCGTCCCAGCCACAAACATCATCACCAAACCCATCGGAAAAAAAAGTAGTGCAGAGCCCAGATCAGGCTCCTTTAGAATTAGGACGAACGGTAGGAGCGTCAATCCAAGACTTTTTAAAAACACCCCCGGCAATCTCAACTCTTCAATTGGACGGCTGAGGTAATTGGCCTGCATCAAAATAAATGCGAGCTTTGCAAACTCCGACGGTTGAAACTGAAAGAAACCTAAATCAATCCATCGAGTGGCACCAAAACGCTTCGTTCCCACCACAAAAACCGCCACTAATAACAGGATCGTCACCCAATAAAAAACCATCGCCCATCGAGCAATCGTCGCGTAATCCACCATACAAAGCACCACAGCAGCCACCGAACCAATCCCGTAAAAGAATATCTGCCGCAAAAATAGCGAACTACTCGGATCCGTTGCAGTTGAAGCCGAATAGATGAAGAAAGCCCCTATCAACATCAAAGCGAAAATCGCCCACACCAAGGGCCACTCTACAACCCGTTCGCGCTCCTTCACCTTGGGAGTTGGGAAGATTCCGGTTGAAAATCGAGCAGGCATCATGGCGATACCCCCCCTGCCAACGCCCATCCCGGCCCTTGCTTTTGATCTCGGGCGAGAAGTGCCTTGTAGATCTCCCTCGCTTTGGGTGCACACGTTGCCCCCCCAGAAGCACCGCTCTCCACCATCACCACCACAGCATAACGTGGCGACTCAAACGGTGCAAACGAGACAAACCAGGTGACGTAATCGAGCACATTCCCCTCCCGTAAAACTTGCGCCGTCCCCGTTTTTCCGCAGACGCGCATCCCCGGTACGAATGAGTTCATTCCCGTTCCACCCGTCTCCTCCACATCAGCCAGCATCGCACTTCGGATTTGTTGCAAATGCTGGTGCTTTACGGGAATCAACCCTCGAACGACACCACTTGGCACCGTATCTATCCCGTTGCTAGTCAACACTGAGGAATGGGTCATGGTTCTCACCAATCGAGGTTTGTAGACAGTCCCGCCGTTCGCAACCGCAGCCGTCATCATGGCGGCTTGAACCGGTGTGATCACGATCTCCCCCTGTCCGATCGACAAGTTGGCTGTATCTCCATCCATCCAAATCGTTCCATCTTTCTTCTCAGGCAGGCCCGATTTTGGAAAATAACCGGACCGTTCTTGTCGGGATGAAACCACACCCGTTTTCTGACCAAAACCGAAGACATTCCCCATTTCAATTAAGCGTTGCGGCCCAACCTTTAATCCATAGTCAATAAAGTAGGAATTACAGGAATATTTAAAGGCATCCTTGAAATCAAAATTTCCCTCCGGCGCAGTGTCTTTGATCCTCCGCCGTCCAACCATCGAATAACCCACATTATAGAATATATTGGCAGGATCGAGCAACCCCGATTCCAACGCTGCCAAACTCACAACTATTTTGAAAATAGACCCCGGGGCATAAGCCGCATACACCGCCCTGTTAATATACGGCGTGAGTTTCACATCGGTCAGTCTCGTATTTTCTTCGACCGAAATGGTTCCTAAGAAGGAATTAGGATTAAAACTGGGTGAAGAGGCCAACGCCAAAACATCTCCATTCCGAACATCCACCACCACAGCGGCTCCACGCGTTTCGGGACCCGACATTCGTAGCGCATTTTCCGCAACCTTTTGCAAACCCAGATCAATCGTGAGCTGGAGGTTTTGCCCCACCTCGATAGGAGCCCATTGATCCTCGCGCATGCGATAGCCAATGTT
>WBXJ01000196.1 GCA_008933045.1 Verrucomicrobiota bacterium | reverse complement strand
TGACGCCAAAACTATTGTTACCTCCGTAACTGTCGATCCCTCCCCCGACCGATTCGATTTCCGTCACAATTTGTTCGGCGCTACGCGATGCGGTTCCCTTAAGAAGCATCTTTGCAAGCAACAGTGTGACCCCGTTGTTGAGGCTATTCTCGGAGATGACACCGCCTTGGAAAACCGTGCGGATTTCGACAAACGGAAGGCGATGATCCTCCTTGATCAGTAATCGAAGGCCATTCGGTAAAGTAAATTTTTGAACCGGATACTCCGTGACCACTTCGGTCGTTGCCTTTTGTTGAACCACGCTGCCTGCTGGAAGGAGGGCGTAGGTTGTCCGATTTTTAGGCGTAAGATACTCGCACGCGACTCGTTGTAAATCTGCTGGCGTCACTCGTTTGACCGCTGCTAAGTATCGTTCTGAAAAATTAAGATCCTGCGTTGAAATCCAACTCCCGCCTAAATCCTGAGCCTGACCTTGCATCGTTTTTCGTGTGGCGAGCGTTGCGGCGATAAACTGTTTCACCGCCTTGGCGAGTTCAGGTTCACCCACAGCGCACGTTTTAAGCCGTTCAATTTCAACCAACGCGGCAGCGTGCGCAGCTCGAAATTGCGAACCGTCAACCACGCCGCTGATACCGAAAAGCCCCGGCTGTTCAGAGCTATAAGTCCACGCATCCACGGAGTGCGCCACTCCCTGTTTCTCCCGCATTTCCTGAAAAAGCCGCGAGCTTCGTCCACTTCCTAACAGAGTAGCCAGCACATCCAACGCGGGGATATCTGGGTGTCGAACTTCCGGAATGTGCCAACCGATGTGAAAATGTCCAAGCTCAACCGGTCCTTCCTCCAGCGTTTCTCTCGCGGCAGTTTGCCGAGGCTCGTTGGGCATCACCTCTGCGGGCAAGGCGCGCGCTTTTGCATTCGCGTAAGCCGCCCGTATTTGCCCCTCCACTTCAGCAGGGTTAATGTTCCCGACTACGACAAAAAACGTGTTGTTCGGTGCATATTTCTCGCGATAATAAGCCACGACATCCTCACGCGTTAGATCGTTAAAAATATCAGGATAACCGATCACCGTATTGCGATAGGGACTCCGAGTGTAAGTCAGTTCGAATAACCGGCGACTCGCTCTTCGGGATGGATCATCCTGATTCATATCCATCTCTCGCAAAATCACCTGCTTTTCTTTTGCCAACGTTTCCGGAGGCAAACTCGCGTTCTGCATCACATCGCAAAGGATATCGATGGCGACCCGCGCCCCACTGTCGGGCACGTTGATCCAATAAACCGTGCGATCGAACGACGTGTAAGCGTTCATATAACCCCCCGCATCTTGGACTTCCTGATCCACCTTCCCGGGTCCTCGTCCTGTCGTTCCCTTGAACAGCATATGTTCCAGCAGATGCGACAGCCCCGCCCCAAGCCACTTTCCCTCGTTGATGCTCCCAGCCTTGCACCACGCTTGCGCTGAAACCACCGGCGCACTCCGATCCTCCCGCACAATCAGCACCATGCCGTTTTCCAGCGTAGTGAGGATCGTGCCCGGTGGTAACAATGGCAGCTCCGTTAAGTCATCGAGCATGTCCTTATTCGTGGGGAGTCGTGACGTCATAAATCAGATAAATAAATTGAACTGCGCCCTATTTGGAAACTCGCGCAAGGATTCCATGGATCTGCCAAAACCTGTCAGACTCTCGCTGACTCTGGAGCGGTCGGTTCCTCGGATGTGGCTGGTTTGCGGGGTAAAAACGGTTCACAAAAAGCATCATGAAACTTGTAACTACCCTTAAAATCTTCCCGCTGATCCGTCTCCGTTTTACTAAAAAGTTGTGCCTCAATCATTTGGAAAACAATCTCCCCTAAATCCTCGCATTGCGTGACGCCCCATTCCGCTAACACTGTAATGGTCATCGGACCATATTGCTCCAACCCATAGTGCCGTAAACCGTCGAGCAACTCGTGAGCCGTCACGTGCCGGGGCAATTCTTTCCCGTTTTTGGTCACTCGACGTTGCGCGTGGTCCAAGCCTTCACGGACAAAGAAATACGCATCCCGATGATAACGAGGGTTCGCCTGCGTTATCCTCTGTACGACCTCATCAAATTCAATGGGTTGCATGGGTGTCCACCGTAAGATTCTGGGTTGGTGGTTGGCTCGAGTGCCATCGACGCACGCCCCAACCGATCAAGAAAAGGCAAATCAAAGCCAAAATCACTCGCTTTTCCTGATCTGTGAGAAACTGCACAGTCTTAAGTTACTGTAAATCTTACACCACTGCAATGTTCACGACTTTCTTCGGCACAATAATCATTTTCTTGATCGTTTTCCCTTCGATATACGGCTTCACCTTTTCACTCCCCAGCGCGGCTGCCTCGATTTCTTCCGTCGTTGCGGTGCTTGGTAAGGTAATGATATCACGCAGTTTTCCGTTCACTTGCACGGGTAACTCCATGGTGTCCTCCACCAAGCAAACCGGATCGTACACCGGCCAAGGTACGTAAGCCATTGTCCCTTCGTCCCCCGTAAGTTTTGCATGTAATTCTTCGGCCAAGTGAGGTGAGAGCGGCTGCAAAAGTTTCAGAAAATCGATCATAACGATCCTCGGCAACACATTCCAAGTCATCGCTTCATTCACAAAAACCATCAACGCTGAGATCGAAGTATTGAACCGCATTCCTTCCATATCTTCAGTCACCTTTTTAATCGTGGTATGAATGGCCTTGGATTGCACAGCAGTCGGAACCACTTCTTGGATCCTTGTTGACAGCCGGATTTCTTGCAACAGCTCTGCACCCTTGGAAGCGTCAAAACTTAGGTTTTGATCAAAATGCGTCACACTTTCCTCATCCGTGAAAAGTCGCCATACCCGTCCCAAAAACCGATAAACACCCTCGACACCCTTCGTGTTCCAAGGCTTCACCATCTCCAACGGGCCCATGAACATTTCATACAATCGAAACGCATCCGCACCATACTCCACCAAAATATCATCCGGATTAACGACGTTCCCCCGTGACTTCGACATTTTCTGGCCATCCTCACCCAGAATTAACCCTTGATTGACCAGCTTAAAAAATGGCTCAGCCGTCGAGACATACCCAAGATCAAACAACACCTTATGCCAGAACCGCGCATAAAGCAGATGCAACACGGCATGTTCCGTCCCCCCGACATACAGGTCAACTCCGCGAGTAGCTTTCCCGTCCGAACTCTCCGTCCCCATCCAATACGCCTCCGCCTGAGGATTACAAAACGTCCGGTCATTCCGCGCGTCCATGTAACGTAGATAATACCAGCAACTCCCCGCCCATTGCGGCATCGTGTTCGTCTCACGCACGTAACCGTTCTCCAGAGCCACCCAATCTGTAGCTCGGGCCAAGGGAGGTTCACCGCTCGTCGTCGGCTTGAAATCGCTTAACTCCGGTGGGAGCAAGGGCAGGGCACTTTCCGCCAACCCTTCATGAGATCCATCCTTCCAGACAATCGGAAACGGCTCGCCCCAGTACCGTTGACGGCTGAACAACCAGTCCCTCAGCTTATACTGAATCGTCCTCCGTCCAACCCCAGTCTCCTCCAACCAACCGATCATTTTGCTTTTGGCTTCTCGGCTGGAAAGTCCGTTCAAGGCGATATCCCCTCGGGAAGAATTGACCGCCGTCCCTTCATCACAGAACCCCTGCCAACTCTTCGTCTGATCGAGCGGTTGCACCACCTGCACGATCGGCAGATCGAACTTGGTCGCAAACTCCAAATCACGTTCATCGTGTGCAGGCACGGCCATGATTGCTCCCGTCCCATAAGTGGCCAGGACATAATCCGCAATCCAGATCGGCACACGCTCTTGATTCACTGGGTTGATTGCGTAGGCACCCGTGAACACCCCAGTTTTTCCCTTCGCTAACTCCGTCCGTTCCAAATCACTCTTGGTAGTAGAGAACACTTGATAAGCACCCACCGCCTCCCGTTGTTCGAGGGTCGTCACCGTCCCCACCGCTTTGTGCTCCGGTGAAAGCACCAGATACGTCGCCCCAAACAGTGTATCCGGTCGCGTCGTGAACACAGCCACCTTCGCGTCCACACCCTCCACCATGAAATGCACTTCTGCCCCCTCGGATCGTCCGATCCAATTCCTCTGCATCTCCTTCAGCGATGGGGACCAGTCAATCGTCTCAAGCTCATCAATCAGCTTTTCCGCAAACGCCGTAATCCGCAGCATCCATTGCCTCATGGGCCGACGGACGACATCGAAACCGCCCACTTCACTCTTACCGTCGATCACCTCCTCGTTCGCCAACACCGTGCCAAGCTCAGGGCACCAATTCACAGGAGAATCCGCCACAAAGGCTAACCGTCGATCATCACGATACGCTCGCTTCTGTCCCTCAGTCTCCACTCCAGCCGGATAACACAGCGTCTCGATAGGTTCTGCCTTCCGAGTGCTCGGATTAAACCACGAATTATAAAGTTTTAGAAAAATCCATTGTGTCCACTTAAAATACTTCGGATCCGTCGTATCGATCTCCCGTGACCAATCATAGCTGAACCCCAGCGATTTGATCTGCCGCTTGAACGTCGCCACATTTGCCTCAGTAGTTTTTCGCGGATGTTGCCCCGTTTTGATCGCATACTGCTCAGCAGGCAATCCAAACGCATCCCAACCCATCGGGTGCAACACATTAAACCCTCGTGCCCTCCGATATCGTGCGACGATATCCGTTGCCGTATAACCCTCTGGATGCCCGACATGCAGCCCCGCACCAGAAGGGTAAGGAAACATATCGAGCACATAATACTTAGGCGGCAGCTTCGGCCCCTGATGTCTTTGCGCGAAAGGATGTTCCGCCGGAATTTCCTCCCCAGGATTCCAAGCTCGAAACGTCCCCTGTTGCTCCCAAAAGCTCTGCCACTTCGATTCAACTAAATCAAACGGATACTGTTTACGAACACTCGACATAAAGACCCATATTTTGCGCCAGACCTCCCCATCCTGCAACTCACGATTTTCACTTTAAACGGTGGAAAACAGTTCTTGCCCAATGGATGTGGGGGGTATTTTCGGGCGGGGTAATTGTTTTCTCGCTGGGTTGTTTATTAAGGGGACTTCCAGAAACTCACTGTTTCTTCCTCGAAAAGTGAGGTTTTTTGAAGTCCCCTAAAAGCAAAGGCCGCAGGTCTGGCATCCCCGCCCCTCATCCATCCGGCACCCTGAATGGGTGCTAGACAACCTGCCATCGCGCCGAGAGGTAGACGAAATGAGCAGATACGCCAGGCGACCCCGTCCGCTATCGCCGGCGCCGTGGTGCGTTACTCCACTGGCTGTTTATGGGGCTCGATGTTGAACCCAATTTCCAGCATCGG
>WBXJ01000195.1 GCA_008933045.1 Verrucomicrobiota bacterium | reverse complement strand
TCGTGGATCGTTGGGGTGATCTTGGCGGAGGGTTTCAAAAAAGCTAACGGTTTCGGCTGTCGTCTCGAGGTAGCACAAGGGTTCGGGTTCCAGCCCTAGATGGAGGTCTCGACCTGACTTCTCAGATACCTTGGCGATATGTTCCACGGTGCGCCAAAGTTGGCGGCCTAGGGCTTGCACCTGTTCTTGGGTGGTGATGAATGGTTTGAAGGATAGGGGCACGGTGCTCACGCTGCCCGCGATGCCGCTGGGAACTAATTGGGACAATAAATCGAAGAGCCGATTGGTGTATTCGACACGAGCATCGGTCGTCCAATCCGGGGCATACACCTGTTCCTTGACGCGGTCGCCGTGGAATCGGCCGTATGGAAAACCGTTGATTGTGAAAACGTAGCAATTCTCACGATCGAGCCATCGTTGGAATTGGAGGAGCACTGCGGGATCGCTTAGCTCGCGGGCGGTCAGTTCGCCTAAACGGAGGCCGATGGCGTAGGGTTGGTTGGGGGAAACTTGATCGCGCACTGCCAAGGTATGGACGCGAAGTGTCTCGAAGGTTTCTGCCCAAGTCTCACCTCGGTGGATGTTGGTGCAATAAGCCAGATGCAATCCATGCTTAAGTTTCATGAAAAAAGAGGGATGGTTCCTGAAGTTTGCCGGCTATTCCTCGGGGACTTTGAACTTCGGGCATTGGCTTAAAAACTCGATTGGATTCCGGTAAATCATCTTGTCGATGATATCGCGGGTGTAGCCACGTTTTTTCATTTCAAGCGCAGTCCTAGGGACGGCCAGAGGCACGCTGTGACCCCAGTCGCACGCGCTATTCATCCAAATGCGGTCAGTGCCAAAAAGGTCCAGGATATCAATCGCCCGAGCAGCGGTGCATTTCGATTCGGGATACAAGGTCATCCCGGCCCAGAAGCCGCGATTCAACACCAATTTGACGGTGTGCTCCTCCACATGGTCAATAATGACGCGCTCGGGACGAATCCTGGCATCGTTCCTGAGCAGATCGAGGATGAGGCGGGTCCCTTTCAGTTTATCCTCCAAGTGAGGCGTATGAACGAGGATCAGTTGATCATGTTGGGCGGCGAGATCGACATGTTTTTCCAGCACCTTCAATTCGTTGCGGCTATTTTTATTCAGGCCGATCTCTCCCACACCTAGGACGCGGGGTTTGGCTAAGAATTCAGGGATGATCGAGAGGACCTCCTCCGCCAAGTCCAGATTCTCCGACTCCTTGGGGTTGAGACAAATCCAACTGTAATGTTGGATGCCGTAACGGGCAGCGCGTTTGGGTTCCTGCTCGGTGAGTTGCGAGAAATAATCGTAAAATCCATCGGCTGAATTCCGATCGAATCCTGCCCAAAAAGCGGGCTCGCAAACCACTTGGCATCCCGCCGTTGCCATGTCCTGATAGTCATCCGTGGTGCGGCTGACCATGTGTCCGTGGGGTTCGATATAGCGCATGGGAAAAAATTAGACGGAATTAGGCTTTTTCTTGCGGCGTGCTGGAGCGATCGGCCCAGCCCAAGCTCCGCAGGCACCTTGACCCATCGCCCGATCCACGGGTGTAACGCTAGGATCGCTGAGGGAGAGCAAGACTTTCTCGGCCCGACGGGTTCGACGGCCTTGCAACTGGGAAATCGCCTCACGCAAAGCCGCGAGACGAAAATCTTCCTTACCCTCGGCTCGATCCATCCGATCCAAAAAGGCGGCGAGATCAAGAACCTTGCTTCGGGCTTCCATAAAATACAGATCCAAGACTTGCTGGCGCGTCATAAGTTCTAGTCGAAAACCTACAACACAACATTCCAGATTGCACACAGGAAAACGAATGTGTGCTATTTTGGAATCGCCCATTAAAAAAAATGCCTGACCGTTGGACTTTTTTGGTCGTTTCCTCCATGATTTTGGGCCATGCAAAAAACTGAGAGTCCGTCTGCAAACGAAAACGCTGTCAAACGCCGAGATTTTTTGAAGGGCGGCTCGATTGCCGCGTTCATGGCGATGTTGGGTGGTATCGAAATCACCGCTCAGGACAAAACGTTGGTGGTTCCCAAGGCTGATCCGAATTACAAAGAAAAACCGCCCGCACCCCCAGTCAAATTTGGCGTTATCGGTTTGGGCACTTGGGGCAAAGAATTAATTGCCACACTGAACCGGCTTCCTAACGCACCGGTAGTGGCGGTTTGTGACAGCTACGATCCGTCACTTCGTCGCGTGGGCGAAACAGCACCGAAGGCTTCCAAACATAAAGATTATCGAGAAGTGTTGGACAATAAAGAAGTCCAAGCGGTGATCGTGGCCACCCCGACGCATTTGCACAAAGAGATTGTGCTCGCTGCCTTGCAAGCAGGGAAACATGTCTATTGCGAGGCGCCCCTCGCGCACACTGAGGCGGATGCACGCGCGATCGCCCTCGCAGCTAAGAACGCGTCGCAGTTGATTTTTCAAGTCGGTTTGCAAAACAGAGGCAATCCACAACACCACCACGTTTTCAAATTTGTGCGATCTGAGGCTTGCGGAAAGTTGGCTTCAGGTCGTGGGCAATGGAACAAAAAACAATCGTGGCGACGAGGTTCACCGAACCCTGAGCGTGAGGCCGCGCTGAACTGGCGGTTGCAAAAAGATTCCACCACAGGGTTGGTTGGCGAACAGGGAATTCATCAAATCGACATCGCCGCTTGGTATTTCAACGCGCAACCGGTGGCGGTGACTGGGTTTGGCTCGATCATGCACTGGCGGGATGGGCGTGAAATTCCGGATACAGTTCAGGCAGTGTTCGAATTTCCAAGCGGTGGACGCTATGTTTTTGATGCGACATTGGCCAACTCCTTTGACTCGTCGTATGATGTGTTCCATGGCACCGATGCTGCGATCATGATGCGCGAGCAACGGGCTTGGATGTTCAAGGAGGTGGATTCGCCCATACTCGGCTGGGAAGTTTATGCCCGCAAAGAGGAGTTTTTCCAGGAGACCGGCATCGCGCTCGTAGCCAATGCCACCAAACTGTTGGCTCAAGGTAAAAAGCCCGCTGAGGGTGCGTCGGATAGCGACACGACTCACAACTATTCACTGCAAGAGTTCATCCAAAATATCGCTGATAAAAAAGCACCCAGTGCCGGCTACAAAGAAGGATTTGCCTCCACCATGCTGGTGATCAAAGCACACGAAGCGACGATGAAGAACACTCGCATCGAGTTAAAAAAAGAAATGTTCGAAGTCTAAGCGCGGAATTCCCATCCCCAAGAGGAGCAAGCGCGGGTTGCTCTTTATGTCGTCACCTAATTCCACTCCTGACCGGGCTCCGTTTCGTCCCTTTTCGGTTCCCAAACGATCGACTTGGGAGGTTGTGACTCGGGTCTCCGTTTACCTGCGGCCTTATCGGCTCCTCGCTGTGGGCACCATGGTCTGTGCTGTGCTGAGTCTCGCTGCGTCCTTCGCGTTTCCTTGGTTAACACAGTACGTTATTGACGACGTGATTCGGGGGAATCATCCCGAGCTTTTGACACGAGCGATGCTGGGGTTGATTGGTGCTTTTTTGGCTCGAGACGTCTTTAATAGCCTTCGCATTCGGATCAATAACACTTTCGAACAAAATGTGATTTTCGACATGCGCCGTGATCTGTACGCGCGGCTGCAGCGGCTTCCCATCGGTTTCTTCGACCAACGAGCTGCGGGCGCGTTGATGGGCCGAGTAGGGGAGGATGTGAATGCAGTCGAACGCGTTTTAATCGACGGAACCGAGCAGGGCACCGTTGTTGTCCTGAGCATTGTTGGAGTGCTGGTCATCTTGTTCATGAGCAATCCGGCGTTGGCCTCGGTTGCGTTGATCCCGCTCCCGTTGCTGGCTGGGGGGGCGTTGTATTATACCATCACAGCTCATCGCCGTTACCGGTTGCAACGTGAGGCTTCTAGCGCGATGAACGCACTACTGATGGATAACTTGCAAGGCATGCGCCAGATCAAAGCCTTTTCTCGCGAGGCGCATGAGGATGCCCGTTTTACCGATCGCGCGGATGCGTTACGCACTGGCTCCCTAGCGATCATGCGAGTATGGGCGTGGTACTCGCCATCCATGATGTTTGTCGGCTCGCTGGGCTTGGCCTTGGTGCTCTGGATGGGGGGCGCTCAGGTGTTGGAAGGCCGGATGACCATCGGAAATCTCGTGAGTTTTTTGCTCTTCCTCGCGCTGTTTTACGAACCGATTGGACGGCTGCATGGATTGAACCAAATGTTGCAGGCGGCACGCGCGGCAGGCGAAAGAGTTTTCGACATCCTTGACGCCACACCTGAAGGCAAGGAACGCAGCGGACAGAATAGCAAATGGCCGGATCGAGTGCGCGGCGAGGTGCATTACGACAACGTCGGGTTCGCCTATGAAGGAAGCGCAATCACTCTCCATAATATTTCCTTCCACGCACGCGCTGGCGAGATGATCGCACTCGTTGGGCCCACGGGTGCCGGTAAATCCTCTCTGGTAAACCTTCTGCCGGCGTTCTATGAAGCAACCAGCGGATGCATCCGGATCGATGAACAATCCACCAGCGACGTCTCTTTACAATCCCTGCGCCAACAGATCAGCGTCGTCAGCCAAGAAGCCTTTCTTTTCAATGGAACCATCCGTGAGAATATTTTATACGGAAATCTCGATGCGAGTCCCGAGGAGGTGATCGCTGCCGCGCAAGCCGCTAATTGTCATGATTTTATCACGCGGCTCCCCCAAGGCTACGATGCGCAAGTGGGAGAACGCGGCGTGAAACTGAGCGTGGGCGAAAAACAACGCGTGAGCATTGCCCGTGCGCTGCTCAAGAATGCGCCGATCCTCATTTTAGACGAAGCGACTGCAAGCGTGGACACTCAGACGGAGCGGTTGATTCAGGAGGCATTGGAACGGCTAATGCACCAACGCACCACATTCGTGATCGCCCATCGGTTGAGCACGATCCGCAAGGCCAATCAAATCCTAGTGATGCGCCAAGGCGAAATCATTGAGCGTGGGACGCACGATCAACTCCTCGCTGCCCAGGGGCTTTACGCACGGTTGACCCGCATCCAAAACACGACGTTTATCGAGGAGCAATTCGCTAAGCTCGATGCGGACTGAGTTCCTCCGTTACTTCGCTCCAGCCGTCAGCAATTCCACGAGAGCCGCGTCTTTTTCAGACCCTTTGAGAAAGTCTAACGAGCGGAAATAGCGTGGCTTTTCTGCTTCGGGAGTATTCTTGTCGCTGATGATTTTCACCAACAAGGCTGGGGTCTTTTTGCTGCGGGATCGCCAAATGATATCGCGGCCTGCGGCTGTGTTCCAAGAGTTCCCTACGGCTGAAAGATAAGCCTCGAGGCAAGCATCCTCGTGGCCGTCAGCTCCGAT
>WBXJ01000194.1 GCA_008933045.1 Verrucomicrobiota bacterium | reverse complement strand
TTCGGCACTCAGTCGGATGTGATGCTTTTTCTTTGGCATCACTCCCATCTATACAGGAAACTACTTAGTACCAGCTAATTCTTTTCGCGTATTACCATCACTCCATGAGTGACTTAGCACTAGAGTCTTGGGAAGGATTGAAGCGCGGCACGGTGGACAACAAGGACAAGGTCATCGCCGTCGCGATGCCGGAGCCGCCGGAGACCGATCTCCTGCTCGGCAATCTGGCGGAACATGTCCGACAGAAGGTGAAGGCTCGGTTCCTCGATGCCCTCGAACGCATCTACAATCCCCAGCCGCTGGACTGCGCCAAAGAGTATCTGCTCGGCCATGTGAAGGGCGAGGCGCGCACGAAGACCCTGCTCCGTCTTTCCCAAGTGCAGGCTGCCGGTTCCTCGGAAGCCAAAGACGCCGCCCGTCATCTCCGTGAGGCACGCGAGGCACTGGACGACGCCAAGGCCAAGACCGAGCGGCTAAACAATCTGCCGCAGGCCACGAAAGACATTCGTGAGCGCCTCGATGCGCTGAATACCCTGAATCAGGAAATCAGCCGGAAACTCGGCGGGCTCGAAAACGAGATCAAGAAACTGAAGGCCGACCTGCACACGCTGAATGAAGACATTGGCCGGATTCAGGAAGAGCTGGCGCGACTCGGGCCGGAACAAAAGCGGATCGCCGTGGCCGAGCGGGTGAGCCGTGCGCTGGAGGAATTGCAGGAACGGCTGAAGCCAACCACGTCTGCGCGGCTTGAGGCTTACGTCACCAAGCATTTCGTCGCGATTGCCGACCGCCGCTTCCGAAATGGCAAGATCCGGCTTCCTGGTGGTGGTGCCCCGGAGATCGAGATGGAAGATGGTGACCATGCCTTGCTGGAGATGCTCAGCGGATTCGAGAAGCGATCCTTCGGCATCGCCTTCTCGCTGGCCCTCGCTGAGATCACGCGGCGGCGGATTCCGCTCGTCATTGATACTCCGCTGGGCAACGCGGATTCCGAATACCGGCCCCGGACGCTTCAGGCTCTGAAGAATGTGGATCTCGATCAGGTCATCATCCTGACCCACGACGAGGAGGTCACGCCGGAGCTGGCGGATACGATCAAAGGCGCGACATCGCAGACCTTCCTCGTCGAATTCCAAGGCCGCGCCACCGGTTCGGTCGTGCAGCCTGGCGCGTATTTCGGACGCTGATTTTATGAATCTCGAATTCAAGGAGCAGGTCTGGAAGGCGCAGTTCAAATCCACCGAGGAATCGGCCGCATTCGAAGACAAGCTGCGCACCGCTTACGGTCTGACTTACCGCTACGAAGCTGCGCGGCTGCTCATCGGACGCTCGCTTGCCGAGCCCTCACGCCCCGACCCGCTGCCGCGCGACACGAAGTTTAATTCCCGAGCAATCGCAGGTGAAAACCTTTTCGGTGCCGACGACGACCTATGGCTGAGTGCGCTAATTCTCGATGGCCAGTTTGGCCCGGACGCCACAGTGGACGATCTTCGGGCGCTCACCGAAGCGCATTGGGCACGCGGCTACGAACTCGTGCGCGAGGAGCTGGTGCGCTGCGGTGGCGATGAGATGAAGCTTGTCCAGCGACTCGCCGAATGGCTGCCGGAATCAGGCGTGGCGATTGATGCTCCGTTCATGCCCGCGAGCGGCGTGGCCGGTGAGATTCGGCTGAAAGTAGGCTCGGTCAGCCGCACCCATCCGGGCGACAAGCCGGTGGACTTTGTGATCAATGCCCCCGGCGTTCCGCCACACCTCGCGCTCATGGGTGCCATTGGGAGAGGGAAGACGACAACAGGCGTGCAAATCGCGCTGGAGTTAGTGAGGCAGGCACGCATCCCGATCCTTTTCATCGATCCTAAAGGCGAATTTGTGGCTGACGGTCGCCCCATTGGCCCCTTCGCCGGGCTATCGAACATCGGCGCGATGGAGGTCGGCACCGACCCCTTGCCGCTTGATTTCCTTCCGCGCGCCGACACTGCGCCAATGAAGATCGCCCGCGCCGCAATGAGGTTGCGCGACACGCTCGTGCTTTGCTGCAAGTCTCCCGGTGATCTGCAAAGGGATCTGCTCCGGACCGCCATCGAGAGCGTCATCAACAGCGGTGGAGACCGCAATCTTGAGTCCATCCGCGAAACTTACGAAAATGAACTCCGCGCTGCGGGGAAAGAAAACGACAGCATCGTCAGCCGCCTAAACGAACTCACTCATCTGCGCTGCTTCGACGCCAAGCTCCAACCCGCGCAGTTCTTCAGCCAGTCGTGGGTCGTGAGCCTCAAGGGCCTTCCCGAGGAGCTGAAACGGCTAGTCACCCTCGTTTTGCTCGATGCCGTCAGCGCCTTCCTCCTCGACCAGCCCGACTCGGCAGTGACCGGCGGCTTTCGCAGCTTCCGCCACCTCCTCGTCCTCGACGAAGCCCGCAAGGTGCTCAAGGAACGCCGTTCGGAGTCCCTCGTCGATCTCGTCCGCCAGGGCCGTTCCAAAGGCTCCGTGGTCATGCTCCTTTCCCAAGATCCGAGCGATTTCGAGGGCCAGACCGACGACTTCACCACGCAGCTCGGAGCCGTCGTCGCTTTCGCCTGCAACCAGTCCCAAAGGGGCCTCGGTTCACTTCAAGGTGTGTTCAATCGCAAGCTGCAAGCCAGCGAGTTCGGTGACACCTATCTGCCCCCTGGCGTGGCATTCGTGAAGCTCCCCGGCGTCCAAGCCGAACGCATCCGCTGCTGGCAGCCGGAAAACTCCAAATAGCCTGCGATGCCCGAGCCCCGCACAGAAATCTCTTGGGACGAAGAGCCAGTCATCTTTGAAAACTGGGAAGAAGAAGGCTGCCACGTCTTCGCCCACGGCAAACACGTCCTCACGCTCAACACACCGGAGAGCACCGCCACCGGTGATCCCTACAACACGTTCCTCGATGACTGGATTTCGCCGGAGGAATTCTGCACCACACTGGAAAAAGTCCTGCGTGCCCTTGGAACATCGCCCGCCGTGATCGCTAAAGTCGAGAGCGAGCGTCGCCGCTATCGCGAGCATCCCATACAGCCACCGACGCGGACGAATGTGGAGTTGATGGATGAGGTAAAAGCGATGTGCGCTTGAATAAACATTCAAAAATTTAGAAGCGAACCCATGAGCGGAATTTCTACGGCCACATTCGATATGTTGGATGCCTACGAGCGATTACAAGATCGCCCCGATGGCACCCGCTTTCCAGACTATCGAGAGGAGTTCTGCACAGACCCATTTCTATGGAAACGGCATGAGCCTCCAGCATGGGCTTTCGAGTTAGAGTGGCACGAATTTCAGTATTCAGAGATCAGTAATCCCAGCAGACTCAACGAAATCATCAACTCTGAGTCGCCCGGACTTTACGTGTTCTACGTCCGACCAGAGCGGCTCATCTATAATTTCCCTCAATTTGCCCTCTACGTTGGCATATCAAACGAGAGAGGCTCTTGCAGGCCGCTTCGTGAAAGACTGCAAGACTATCTTCCGGGGCGAATTGCCCAGATTGTGAAAAGGAAGAATATTGAGCGTATGCTTATTCACTACTACGGAGCATTGCGGGTTGCATACAGCCTCACGGAGCGCCCAAGCGCAGAGCTTATGGAGCTCGAAAAGAACCTCCACGGTTTCATCTATCCTCGTTACAGCCGCAGGGATTACCCGGTGGATATCAAAAACCAACAAAAGGCATTCGGCAAAATATGAAAACTCCTTGGCACACTCCATCTCTACGCGGAGTTCTTGGCGACTGGGTGTTTTATCCAGCGTTAATGACAGCGGAGCAAATCGCAAAAAGTGTCATGCCCTCGAAAGACATCCGGGAGTCAAAAGCACTTGATGATTACCTCCAGCGCGACCTTAAGCCACGAGTGAATAAAATCGTGAGCTATCTCAAGGCGCGAGATACACGCTTCTTCAACGCAATCCTTCTGGGTGTATTTGACTCAGCGCCCAATTGGGTAGAGTTCGATCTTGGGAAGGTTGCCGAGAAACTCCAGCTAGGAGACTTATCCGAGGAACAAAGCTCGATGGGATTGCTGACGTTTAGCGGCAATGAAAAAATCTTCGCGATAGACGGGCAACATCGCGTTGAAGCTATCAAAACTGGGCACGATGAATTCGCGGATCGGCTTAAACAGGATCAGTATCCAGTGATCTTCCTTGCACACCTCGACAACAAGGAGGGCAAGGTTCGCACGCGTCGCTTGTTCTGCGACATCAACATCAACGCCGTCTCCGTATCAAAGGGAGATAAGGCGATCATCAACGAAGACGACCTCTCTGCAATTGTGACCCGACGACTCTTTGCGGAATATCCTCACTTCAAGGGCGGCGAGGAAATCGCAGTGACAGAGAAAATCGAACAAGTGTCCAAAGATGGGAAAGAGCGGTTCACTAGCCTTTTAGCTTTATTTACCGTCTGCCAAAAGCTGAGGAAGCTCTATAAGAGACGGCGTGGGACAGCCGAAAACTCCCCTGAGAATGTAGCAGACTTCCAAAAGGTTGTTGCGAGCTTCTTTGACTTCGTAATCAAGCATGAGCCCGCGCTGCACCGCTATTTCATCAAGCAGGAGACGACGCCAGAGCAAGAGCGCAAGGGCAATCGTAGTCTGGTTTTCCGCCCAATCGGGCTTGAGCTTCTCGCGCGCCTCTACGTTCATTTTTCAATTCACAAGAAGCTGCCTGTTTTGGAATGGGCGTTGAAGAACTTAAGTTGGAAAAATCCCGGCGGGGAATGGGATGGCACTGTTTGGTCGAATGGAAAAGTTGAGACAAAGCCAAAACCCACAGCGTTGGACTTTGTGCTTTATCGCTTGGCTGAGCTACCTGCACAAAAGGAAACGGGGTTGCGGGATAAACTGAGGGAGTATCGCAAGGATCCAACTTACGAACTGCCAAAGAAAGCAGAAATGCCGTCTTTGAAGTCACAGCCCTAGTTGGAATCAGGGACAAACACGAACCGCGCAATCACGCGCCGCAGTGTTCGCAGCTATGCCTGCGACTCGACCCAGCGGACGGCTTGGTGGACGAGTTCGGTGGCGCTTTTGATGGCGAAGAGACAGAGTGCCAGGCTGATAGTCGGAAAACGGATGCGCCACTCGGCATAAAGTGTTCCTTCGGCGCAAAGCGCATGCGGCCTGACGTCTGCCCGCGCGATTCCCGCCGCAAGGCCGATGCCGATGCTGGCGAGGAGAAACAGGATGCGGTCTTTCATTGGCATTACATCGGGTGCAGGCCAGCCGAACGCTGCGGGGATGCTGGCAAAGTCTATCTGGCTTTTGCCGGCAGTTGCCTGATGAAGATATTCCGCCAGCGGATCTCGCCACCGTGCGTCTGGAGCTTGATGGGGCCGGTCTTTGGCAGGGGTTCCTTTTTGTCGAAGGCAT
>WBXJ01000193.1 GCA_008933045.1 Verrucomicrobiota bacterium | reverse complement strand
TTGGAATTAAGCTCTGTGCAATTATGGTGGCCCACCTCTCGCCTTGTTTTTAAGGCCAAACCTACGGATCCGATCGCCCTTTATTACGGAAACATAAAGGCTGCCGCACCTCGTTATGATCTGGAAATACTAGGCCATCGCCTCCTCGCGGCAGACAAAACCTCCGCCATTCTAGCCCCCGAAGAAGTCCTTAAACCCACAACCACCGTCGGCCATTTTAACTCAGGGAGTTGGTTTCTTTGGTTGGTTTTAGCGTTCGTGGCCGCAGGATTATTCTTCGTTATTTCGCGCCTGCTTCCAAAGCCTGCGGCCTGAGGCGAACTCCATCTCGCACCGACCTGGAAAACACGCATGCAACCCTACCCTCGAAAGGGATTCTCATTCTTAGCCTTGGTCACTTTTGTAGTTTCAAGCTGGGGAACAAAGGGATTCGGCGCACGCGGTCCGACTCGAGACACAGAGGGAAGCACAATTGTCGCCCCTATCAGATAAACCACCCCCACAACCAGATGCACCGGCATGAGAATCATCAACCCCGTAAGGCTCAGTTGCAGATAGGTGTAGAGTAAAATTGCCAACCCCATCAGCATCGCTCCGCAAAAGCACGCGGCGTAACTCAGTTTCCAACTCCCCGCCACCGTCACGTTCCGATGAAGCAAAAGAGCAAGCACTCGAACTCCAAGAGTTCCTCCTGTCGCTAGTCCAAACCAACTCAGTTGAAGGAACAAGCACATGCCGAAAAATATCCCTCCTTGCATCAACGGCTGCCATGCACCCCACCAAGGTTCAACTTCGGCCCGAGCCAATCCGAGCGTCCAACGGTTCTCATAGGAAAGATTTAACTCGCCCAGAATCGTACGCAACAACACTCGATCACGCCGAAAATCTAATTGAAAATCTCCATTTTGCCCCAGGGGACGGGCATCGCTTGGATTCACCGCAAGCGACAAAAATGGACCCTCACTTAAAATCGGCGTCGCGTCCTCCGGCCAAGTCAAAATCCCTGCCTTGAGGTTGGCTCGGGTTGGCAATTGTTCGATCGCGTGGCGAATGGGTGGCACAATCGCCCGATTGACCCAATGCAACCCCACGCTACTGATCACCAGTGCCAGTGGTAGGCTGATCAGTGCCAAGCACCAGAGCGGCGCATGGGCGTAGGAAGCCACACCTCGAAAGGTGAAAGGATTAACAGCGAACTTCCTTTGACCGTCCATCATCGTTAAAATCCTCGCGCCTGAAACCGGACGAGCACGTCAGATTAGCTCTGAGAAACTCCACTCTCGGCGGGAGCTGCCCCAGCCGGTGGGTTCACCAAGCTCACGGGCACTGGGTATCGAATCTTAAGCATGTCCTCCACGTAAATCTCGAAGTAATACACGCCGGCAGTTTCAAATTTGGGTTGGCTAAAAACTGTAGCACTTGTGAAGTGATGGTTCGGTGTCGGCAAACCAATCTTCGTCTTATTCTCCCGCAAAACAGTTTTTCCGTCCGGCGCGATCATCTTGACCGTCTCGGTAAAATTACCAATCCCTGCCGTCCAACGGTTAAGCACGCACAGTTTTAACGCCATCGCAGGCACTTGCGGCACATTGATATAGCCGATCACGCCAACCAAAATCAGGTTGCCACTGGCTTCTTGGCGGATGTCCTCGCAGAGGAGGGACGCTTGCAGATCAGGAAGAATTCGAGTCGCTTGCATTGGGATTCTTGAAACGTTGTTTTATTTTATCTGGAAAGATTTTCCGCCGCTGTGACGGTGTTACGCATCAGCATGGCGATTGTCATCGGACCAACACCACCAGGGTTCGGTGTGATCTTGCGGACCTTGGGTTGGACGTGAATAAAATCCACATCCCCTACCAATCTCGTGCCGGTTTTTGCAGTGCTGTCCGCGATCCGGTTGACGCCCACATCAATCACCACCGATTCCGCCCGAACCATATCCTCCTTGAGGAACAAAGGCACACCTATCGCAGCGATAATAATATCAGCACGACGACAGTGTTCCGCAACATGCCGACTGTGCGAATGGCAGACCGTGACCGTCGCGTTGGCATGTGGCGATTTCTGCATCAAAATCGAGGCCATCGGTTTTCCCACGATATTGCCACGCCCCAACACCACCACCTCAGCCCCAGCTAACGACACCTGACTGCGGAGTAATAGCTCATGCACACCAGCCGGTGTGCACGGCAAGAAAGCCGTCCTGTCACCGAGCAAAACTTTTCCCACATTCATGGGATGAAAACCGTCCACGTCCTTCCGAGGGCACACCGCAGAGTAGATTTGCGCTGAATCAATCTGCCGAGGGATGGGTGCCTGAACCAAAATACCGTGAACCGAGGGGTCTGCATTCAAGCGGTGGATCAACTCGAGCAATTCGGCCTGCGACACCTGCTCCGGCAATACATGTGTGATCGAACGAACACCCAATCGTGCCGCAGTTTTTTCCTTCATCCCAACATAAACTTGGGACGCTGGATCCTCCCCAACTCGCACGAATGCTAACCCAACTTGAATTCCTCGTTGACTTAGGGAAACAATCCGCTGACTCGTTTCCCCGTGCAACTGCTCCGCAATCACACGACCGTCAATGAGATTGCTCAAGGACATTAAGGAGCAGTTTCGATCGTTTCGATTTCCATGATCGGCCGCGAAGGATAGCGCGGGTCAATCGATTCCTCACCGCTCACCACAACTTTCTTTCCTCGAAAATCACGTAACTTCAGCCCACTCTTTTCCCCTTGGAGATAATTGATCCCAATGTTCCCTTCCGAGGAGACCAACTCAAAATAAGTCGGCGCTTGAATATTAAATCGAGTAGATCGCACCGTGCCCTCGCGTCGCACAGTTCGGCGGGGTGCAGGACCAGGGTCAGCAACAGGTGAAACAGAAGGCTCGACAATTTTAATAGGAACTACCACAGCGGGGACAGCCGCGACTGGAACCAACTCAGAAACTGGTGCAACCACGATCGCGGGTTTGACAGGTGCCGGTTTCTCCGCCACGACAATTGCAGCAGCCACATCCGCTAACGACTCTGTGGCTAATGGAACCACAACAACAGGAGGAGGAGGAACCACAACTGCAACCGGTGCAGTTGCAACTACGGGGGTGACAGCCGGAGCGGGAGTTTCTAACCCAGATTTGGTCAACAATTGAGCATCCAAAAACGCAAATGCATTCGCTGGCGTTTCGATCTCAACCCAGTCCTCCAAGGACCGAATCTCTTTGATCGCCTCCCCTTTTGCAATCAGCCCTACCACACTATAATTCTCACCAGGGCCCGCTCGCAAATTCAGCTTGCGCGATGAAGTCAAGCGATCCTTCAGTAGCGGAGCATAAACCCACACCGGCGTATTTCTCGGCATCTGGATCTTTGCCCATTTCGCGGGCTCGCCGGCTTTTGGTTTTGCAATCGTGATTTCCTCAAGTATGGAAACCTCCTCGTCCTTTTGCAATTGCGTCACAACCTCGCTCGTCATCGCAGCCTGACCTCGGACATTGACTCGAGGCTGATTCACTCGCGCTTTTTCAACGGCATGAAGCCCCGTAGCCAAACAGCTCGTTAATAAAAAAAAGGCGCACCAATTTCGTGGTAAAAATTTCATGTGTCCAACGATCAAAGTGGAAAACCAACCCGCGCCCACTTAGCGACTCGGCATCATTAAAGATTTGATTTCCGATTCTGTCAACGCCCGCCAACGACCTCGTGGCATTTCACCCAGCTTAATCGCGCCAATCTGCGTACGCAACAAACGATCCACGGGGATATTATGCGTCTCAAACATACGCCGCACCTCTCGGTTTTTGCCTTCGCGCAACGTGATCTCCACTACCGACCCCGAATTAGATGATTTTAATAAACGCGCTCGTTCCGCCTGAAGCTTATCTCCCTCGTGATAAACCCCCTCAGTAAAACGTTTCAAGATCGTTGAATCCAACTTCACCGGCACCATTACCAAATACTTCTTCATCACTCCATAGCGGGGATGCGTCAGTTTCAGCGAAAAATCACCATCGTTGGTAAAGAAAATTAGCCCTTCACTATTAAAATCCAACCGGCCCACCGAATAAAGACCCGACCATTCTTGAGGAAGCAACTCCACCACCAACGGTCGCCCTTCAGGATCCGAATTGGAACAAATCAACCCTTTGGGCTTATGAATCGCAATATAGAGCTTCTTTTTAGCCTTCAGCTCTACCCCATCCACTCGCACCTGATCATGTTGGGGATCAATCTTGGTGCCAAGAACCGCCACCATCTTGCCATTCACCGTCACCCGACCGTCGAGTATCACGCGTTCGCTCGCACGCCGGGACGCGATTCCCGCGTCGGCCAAATGTTTTTGCAGACGCACGAACATGTCAGACATTAAAAAAGCAACGGGTGGTGGATCTAAATCCACCACCCGCCGCGTTGGAGAAAAAATTAGGCGTCGGGCTTAGTCTTACGCAGGCCGGTGACACGGTCACCTTCCTTCCAAAGGGTGCGCTTCTTCAGAAGTTCCACCCGTTCAAATCGTTTCAATACATTGCGTTTAGCACCAAGGGCACTCGAACCACGCAAGCTAGGATGTTGAGCCATAACTTAGATCAAAAATTGCCCCGCAGACCACCTGCGGGAAAACAATCAATAACAGAACCCCACTCCCGTTGCAACCGTTTATTTCAACCTAACGGGAACTCAAAAATCCCCGGTGCGGCTTGGCTGCAGTCACTAAGGTTTGGATTGGGCTTTTGAGATTGCTGCTTTACGAGTTTCTATAATCGCGAAGGGGTCGGAGGGCGGGACGATCCCGGTGACATAGTTTTTGATATCTCGCAACGCGATCACTTTGAATCCACCCTCATGCAGGTATTTCATATAATCCGAAAATCTCCCCGCAGGGGTGTTGACCCACGGATGATCCAAATCAGGAACTCCATGAAATTGTAGCACCGCGATCTTGCCTTGTTTCGCAAGTGCGACCGCTTTCTTGAAATTCTCCAGAGTCCAATCAGGCCGTGCGTCGCCTGCGGTGGGGATCAGCAGGAGATGGTCTAGCTCCGGCTCAAAACCAAGTCCCTCCCCCTTGTCGTAAGGAAACTCCGGTGCCCCTCCTCTTCGAGCGAATTGAATCCCCATCTCCGCCAAGACCGGCAGTGCCTCCTTCGCAATGCTGTTGCCGGGGTACGCAAACGAAATTGGCTTGGGGATTTGATGCAATGCGCACCGGTCGTTGATCGCCTGAAGCTGATCCTTCAATTGCCCGATGTTTTCTGAGGTGATACCGAAATGGTCTCGAGTGTGGTTGCCGACTTCGAAACCATCGCGATGCAACTGAGCAATCTGCTCCCAAGTCATGTAATCTTTTTTATTCGTCGAAAACGAAAACCCTTCGGTAATGAAAAACGTGGCACCAAAATGATAACGCTGAAG
>WBXJ01000192.1 GCA_008933045.1 Verrucomicrobiota bacterium | reverse complement strand
TTAAAATGCGGGTATGGTTTCTCAAAGAAACCAAGAGTCTTTGCACAAGCTGCGGCACGGGTTGCAACATTGTCATGGGTTCTCGCGAAGGGCAATTACACCGCTATGAACCCCGTCAGAAAGATGCGGTTAATTCCTCATGGATGTGTGATCAAGGTCGCCTCAATTACAAATGGATCGGTCGCGCGGATCGGTTGCAGGAGGTGATGATTCGACGCGGAAATGCACCTCAGGTGGTCGGCAAATGGAAGGTCGCAATGAGTGAAATCACTGCGCGACTCAGTGGTGCTGGCCTCGGTTCCGTGGCAATTATCGGCTCTGCCCGACAGACAACTGAGGAACTTTACCTTCTCGCGAAGCTAGCAAAGAAATCGAACGCGCTGACGGATTCGGTCCCACGCTTCGGTGAAGCGGATCATTTGCTCGTGGCTTCCGACAGGAACCCCAACAGCACAGGGGCGCGACTCACAGGCATTTCAACCGAGCGCATGGGTTCAAAAATCCCAACCATTGCGGCAGGGATCAGGAGTGGTTCGATTAAGACTTTGCTGGTGCTCGGCGAGGATGTCACGAAAGCAGGGATCGCTCCAGAATTGTTGGATAAAGTGGAATGCCTCATCGCCTTTGATATTCTCCCGAATGCGACGACAGCAAAGGCCCATTATTTATTGCCGGGTTGTGCGCATGCCGAAAAACGCGGCACGTTCATCAATCACAAGGGGCGTGTGCAGAAATTTATGAAAGCCGTGGAACCAACCGGCGCGGCTCGCCCCGAGTGGGAAGTGCTCAATGAACTTGTGTTCAATGGCTCGGGTGGGCCGGTGAGCATCGAGGGCTTATTTAATGCGATGGCTCAAGAGACGCCCGCTTTGGCAGGGGTCACATGGGCGAGCTTGGGTGACCAAGGTGTCACGATTGCTATTTAATCTGACAAGAAAAAGAATTACCAGACGAAGTTCGACCCACTGATGAACCTAGAATTTCTTTTGTTTAGCGCGCTGAAAGTCGTCGGAGTATTTGCTCTGGTGATGCCGATGATCGCGTATTCAGTCATGGCTGAACGCAAGATATCGGCTTGGATTCAAGATCGCGTCGGCCCCAATCGTGTGGGCCCTCAGGGGATGCTTCAACCCTTAGCGGACGGAATAAAGTTTCTGCTCAAAGAGGATTTTACCCCAGCCCATGTGCGGAAGGCTTACTTTTGGTTGGCACCGGCCATTGCGATGGTTCCCGCTTTTTTAACCATGGCGGTGATCCCGTTCGGTTCAACAATCGGTCACCAGAAAATGGTGATCGCGGACTTAAACGTCGGAATACTCTACACCTTTGGCATTGTGTCACTCGGTGTTTACGGAATTGTCCTCGCGGGCTACGCCTCCAACTCCAAGTATCCGTTTTTGGGTGGTATCCGGTCCAGTGCACAAATGATTTCCTACGAACTCGCGATGGGTTTAGCGGTAATCCCCGTGTTCATGTTAGTGGGCGATTTGAACCTGAGCAAAGTGATCGAATATCAATCGAACCATGGTTGGTTGGTTTTATATGCGCCGTTTTCCTTCGTGATTTTTTTAGTTTCTTCCTTCGCTGAAACCAATCGGCTTCCCTTTGACATGCCCGAATCGGAGTCCGAATTGGTGGCGGGTTATCATACCGAATACAGCTCCATGAAATTCGCACTCTTCTTCATGGGAGAGTATGCCAACATGATTTCGGCCTCGGCGATGATGGTCACCTTGTTCTTTGGTGGATGGACGTTGCCTTGGTTTTCTGAGCCTGCTTTAAGCAATGCATGGATGTACGGTGCCCTACATATCGGAGTGTTTATCGCCAAAATGCTCGCGTTTATGGTGCTCTTTATTTGGATACGGTGGATGCTTCCGAGGTTCCGTTATGATCAACTCATGGATTTGGGTTGGCGCCGGTTCCTTCCATTTGCCCTGTTGAACGTGTTAGCTTATGCCGTGTGGCTCTGGGTACGTGCATGAATTCGTTCTTAAACTTAAATTTTGATCTTCTTGATCCGCTGATATGATTGTCAAACGCGCTGAGCTAAGCTTTTTTGAGCGGCTTTACCTGCCAACCTTGCTGGGGGGATTGAAGGTGACTGCGAGACATTTCTTTCGCAAGAAAGTCACCATGCAATACCCCGAACAAAAGTGGACAGTTCCACCGAACTATCGGGGTGCTCCCTATCTTGTTAAAGATCAAGTCGGCCGGACCAAATGTGTGTCCTGCCAACTGTGTGAGTTTGTGTGTCCTCCGAAGGCCATTCGCATTACACCACCCGGCCCTGCAGGCGGCAGCGACTCGGGGAATGTCGAAAAGGGACCGCTGGAGTTTGATATCAACATGCTTCGCTGTATCTTCTGCGGATTTTGTCAGGAGGTTTGTCCGGAGGAAGCAATTTTCTTGATGAATGATTATTCGCTGACGGGAACTAGTCGTCAGGAAATGATTTACGATAAGGATAAGCTTCTAGCATTGGGCGGTGTGCATCAGGATAGGATCCAGAAGTGGAAACGCAAAGCTCAGGAGGCATTGCATCAAGGGGTCGCACCATAAAGTTTTGGGATAGATCTGAACTCATATCATGCAGGATATTGCATTTTACATTTTCGCCGCGCTGACCTTGATCTGCGGGTTTTTGGTGGTTTTCAATCCACTTAGCCGCAACCCTGTCACCAGTGCCATGTTTTTGGTGCTCACCATCATTTCGATGGCAGGGCTGTTCGTACTGTTGAATGCATTTTTTCTCGCTGCGGTCCAAATCTTAGTCTACGCGGGGGCCGTTCTCGTGGTCTTTGTTTTTGTAATTATGTTGTTGGACTTGAAGGAGGAAGAACGTCGAAAGGTGAACATTATGGGGGTTGGGTTAGGCATCCTCTCCGTCGCTTCGATTTTTTACATCTTGGTTTTTCGAGTGTTTACTAAAGCTGGACTCAACGAAAAGGCGGTGGTGGCCACTGTCGAAGGTGACACGAAATCACTGGGGATGATTCTTTTTAAGAACTACCTCCTGCCGTTTGAAGTGCTATCCCTCCTGTTGCTTGTGGGGGTTGTCGGAGCGATTCTGCTGAGCAAAAAGGATTTAAAATGAACCACCCCGTGGGACTTCAAGAATACCTCATCGTTAGTGCAGCGTTGTTTTGCCTCGGCCTTTTTGGGGTGATTGCGCGACGGAATCTTTTCCTCATTTATATGTGTTTGGAGCTAATGCTCAACGCAGCGAACCTTGCATTGGTAGCTCTTTCACGGTTTACCAATAATCTGGATGGTCAGGTCATGGTTCTCTTTATCATCACGGTGGCGGCGGCTGAAGTCGCCGTCGGTTTGGCATTGATTGTGGCCTTGTATCGCAAACGGCAGACGGCACATACCGAGGATTTGGCCTCGCTGAAACTGTAAGTATCCTGATATGTCCGATTCAAATCTAATACTGCCGGAGTCGTGGGCGTGGGTCATTTTTTTCTTGCCCCTGCTTTCGGCTCTGATCATTACTTTTTTCACACGAAATCACCCTAGGCTCAGCGCTTGCATATCCATTAGTGCTGTGACTGCTTCGTTCCTGCTGAGTTGGTTGTTTTTCGGTCTCCTTCAACAAACCGAGGTCGTTCAGGTTCCCGCCCTGACCTGGCTTTCCGTCCAGGAGTTGAACGTCGAGTTAGGACTGTTGTTCGACAGATTGAGTTTGGTGATGCTTCTCGTAGTGACCGGAGTTGGAACGTTGATTCATATCTTCTCCGTGGGCTACATGAAGGATGATCCCTCCTATTCTCGTTACTTTGCATCACTGAGTTTGTTTGTGTTCTCGATGCTCGGAATTGTGCTCGCGAACAATTTCTTCATGATGTTCATCTTCTGGGAGTTGGTCGGTATTTCTTCCTACTTGCTGATTGGGTTTTGGTTTGGGAAAGCCTCGGCTGCTGATGCCTGCAAGAAGGCTTTTCTGACGAACCGCGTCGGTGATTTTGGATTTTTACTCGGGATCATCATTCTCTGGACCCTCGTGGGTTCTGTCCAATTTGATCATCTCCAACAGCGTTTGGTAGCCACCCCGGCTATGCTCGGGAGCGCGGCTGGTTTGGTTGGGTTACTTATTTTCATGGGAGCGATGGGCAAGTCCGCACAGTTTCCGTTGCATGTCTGGTTGCCCGATGCGATGGAAGGCCCCACTCCCGTCAGTGCCTTGATTCACGCCGCGACGATGGTGGCGGCGGGAGTGTACATGCTCTGCCGAGTATTCTTCATTTTTCAAGTCACCCCCGGTTGGCCAACGTGTCTTGCCTTCCTAGGGCATATATCCGCGCTGGATATCATTGCTTGGATCGGCGGTTTCACGGCTTTATTGGCAGCCTTAATGGCCGTTCAACAGAACGATATCAAAAGAATTCTGGCCTATTCCACCCTTTCTCAGCTTGGTTATATGGTCATGTCCGTGGGGCTCGCGGGGACTAACGCCGCGATGTACCACCTGACGACGCATGCGTTTTTTAAAGCGATGCTCTTCCTTGGTGCGGGCTCCGTGATTCACGCAGCGCATCATGAGCAGGACATCTGGAAAATGGGTGGCCTCAAGGAGAAGATGCCGACGACCTTTAAAACTTTCGTCCTCGGCACTCTAGCCCTGTGTGGTCTCCCTCCGTTGAGCGGATTTTTTAGTAAGGACGAAATTCTCGCCACCGCGTTCCATCAAAACACGTTACTTTTCGTTCTGGCGGTCCTAGTTGCGACGCTGACCACGTTCTACATGTTCCGGCTAGTGATCGTGGCATTCTTCGGTCACGCACGATCTGAGTCTGCGGAGCATGCTCATGAATCACCACGAATCATGACCGTTCCACTCATCGTTTTAGCGGTCCTTACGGTGATCGCTGGTTTCCTTGGTCTCGACACGTTCCTCAATCCGAGTGCTCATGTCAGCGCGAATATTTTCGATCATATTTTTGCTCCCTTCAACCACGCTCCTTTCGCGGCGGTGTTTGGATTGGGATCCATCCTTTTGGGAGGCACTCTTGCAGTCGGCCTCTATTGGCAGGCTCAACGAGATCCGCTTCCGGATAAGATGCAATGCCTGGCTCGGGGGATGCGTGATCGGTTTTATTTGGATGAAATCTACGGCTTTTTGATCGCCATAACTCAAGGAGCTCTTTCGTTTCTAGCGGACGCTGCGGATCGATTCCTCATCTCCGGATTCTTGGTGCGTGGATTGCAGGGAACCACCGATATTATGGGGAGGGCCTTGCGACTCGTGCAGACCGGCAACCTGCAAAACTACGCCTTCGTTCTCGCGATGAGCGTTGCCATTGTGCTCTTTTTTGTCTTCCGCAACTAACCATGTCCATCCTTCTCACAAGCATCATTGGACTACCGTTCGCCGGCGCACTGGCGGTGGCGGTGATTCCCCGCAGCTACCAATTCGTCATCCGGAGCG
>WBXJ01000191.1 GCA_008933045.1 Verrucomicrobiota bacterium | reverse complement strand
GAGTCAGAATTATGGCCAAAGACTTTATCCGTATCGGCGGAGCACGGGAGCACAATCTCAAGAATTTAACGCTCGCAATTCCACGCGATCAACTCGTGGTGATCACGGGATTGAGCGGTTCCGGAAAGTCATCATTGGCTTTCGACACAATCTATGCGGAAGGCCAGCGAAAGTATGTCGAATCGCTCTCGGCATACGCACGACAGTTTCTAGATCAACTCAAGAAACCTGAGTTGGACTACATCGAAGGGCTTTCACCGGCCATTGCGATCGAACAGCACGGAGCAGGCTCAAGCCCTCGATCAATCATCGCGACAACCACCGAGATTTATGACTTTCTTCGTGTGCTTTACGCAACCGCTGGTCAACCCCATTGCCCAGTCAGTGGCCAACCCATCACGCACCAATCTACAAGTGACATCGTCGATCGGTTGCTTAGTTTGCCTGCTAAGACAAGGTTGATGATTTTGGCACCAGTGGTGAGGTCGGAAAAGGGAGAGTTTCGCGATGTGATTGAACGGTTAGCCCGCGAAGGATTTGTCAGGGCTCGAGTGGACGGAGAGGTGGTTGAACTCGCCGTCAATGTTCGCATCAAACTGGATGCGAAAAAGGCACACACAATCGAAGCGGTTGTGGATCGATTGGTGGTCGATGAAAAAATTCGTGTACGCTTGAGCGATTCCGTTGAAACTGCTTTGAAATGGGGTGAGGGAAATCTAATCCTCCTTCACCAACCACCCGACAGCAATGCCACGAGCGGGTGGATCGAATCGGCGCATTCCAACAGGATGTATAGCCCAGCGACAGGACAAACTTTTGATCGATTAACTTCAAAGCATTTTTCGTTTAACTCACCCTTTGGAGCCTGTCCCGTTTGTCACGGGCTGGGTCAGAAACTGGTGTTCGATGCGGAACTGATCGTTCCAAACCCGGAGAAAACCATTGCGGACGGTGCGATCCTGCCATGGCGGCGCGGTGGAAAACGAATGATTGTGTATTACAAAGCGTTGCTTCGAGGAGTCACCCAACACTACGGAGTCAGTCTAGAAACTCCGTATTCTTCGCTTCCTGATAGTTTTAAAACCGTGTTGATGCACGGGTCTGGCGAAACGGAAGTGGATTTCCTTTTCAATCGCGCAGGAAAACCTTCTAAAACCAGCCGCCTATTCGAGGGAGTCATCCCTCACCTTCAACGCCTTTATCAGGAAAGTGAAAGCGAGTTCACCCGTAATCGGCTCAAGGGGTTTATGAGTTCCACCTATTGTGACGCATGCCACGGGGCACGCCTCAAGCCAGCGATTCTCGCGGTCACGTTGGGTAACGATCGTAAGAGTTCATTTTCTCAAGGCAATTCTCCGTTGATCCCGGGCCTGTCCATTATGGATTTTTGCGCACTTTCGGTGGATAACTCGCATGATTTCTTAACAACAATCCAACTCACAGAGTTTCAACGTAAGGTGGGGGCGGATGTGATCCGAGAAATCCGATCACGTCTGGGTTTTTTACGAAATGTTGGCTTGGGGTATCTGACATTGAACCGTGAAAGTGGCACACTAAGCGGAGGGGAAGCTCAACGCATTCGTCTCGCAACCCAGATTGGAGCTGGGTTGGTCGGGGTGCTTTATATTCTGGATGAACCGAGCATTGGCCTGCACCAACGCGACAATGACCGCCTACTGGAAACCATCGAATGCCTCCGTGACGCTGGAAACTCGGTGCTCGTGGTGGAGCATGATGAAGATACAATTCGGCGGGCGGATTATGTGCTCGATCTCGGCCCGGGTGCAGGGGTGCAAGGAGGTGAAATCGTTGCCATGGGCACGCTCGCCGAGGTCTTGGCAAATCCAAAATCTCTCACCGCAAAATATTTGACGGGTGAACTTTCGGTTCCCATCCCAAAAACTCGCCTTAAACCCTGCCCAGAAAAAGGATTTATCGAAATCTTAGGAGCCACTGAGAACAACCTCAAAAATATTGATGCTCGGATTCCTCTCGGCACACTGACCTGTGTAACGGGGGTGAGCGGTTCGGGAAAAAGCACTCTCGTGGACGATGTGTTACGTCGCACTTTATCTAGAAAATGGTATGGCTCCAAGGAGCGACCCGGAGCGCACCGAGCATTGGTAGGAATTGAATACCTCGAAAAGGCGATCGTCATTGATCAAACTCCGCTAGGACGAACACCCCGCAGCAACCCTGCGACCTATACCGGAATGTTTGATCACATCCGCGACCTGTTTGCCAAACTGCCAACCTCCAAGATTCGGGGTTATGCGACGGGGCGCTTCAGCTTTAATGTCAAAGGCGGCCGTTGCGAGAAATGCAAAGGTGACGGCCTGATCATGATCGAGATGCATTTTCTGCCACCCGTCTATGTCACCTGCGAAAAATGTAATGGCCGCCGTTACAATCGAGAAACACTCGAAATCAACTACAAAGGCTTGAATATCGCCGATATCCTTGCATTGACGGTGGACGAGGCGGTGAATTTTTTCCGAGCGATTCCTCAGATTCATCACCTTTGCGTCACACTCGCAGAAGTGGGGTTGGGCTACATCGGCCTCGGCCAATCGGCAACAACACTGAGCGGCGGAGAAGCGCAACGAATCAAACTCGCCGCAGAGTTAGCCAAGAAATCCACAGGCCGCACACTTTACATTCTCGATGAACCGACCACGGGGTTACATTTCCATGATGTCGCAAAACTCTTGGAAGTTCTTTTGAAGCTACGAGCTGCCGGCAACACCCTGTTGGTCATCGAGCACAATCTCGATGTGATCAAGACAGCAGATTGGGTGATTGATTTGGGTCCCGAGGGTGGAACCAATGGAGGCTACATCGTTGCTCAAGGAACCCCTGAACAGGTTGCTGCGACTCAAGGAAGTTGGACAGGACGATACCTCAAACCCATTCTGGCTAAACAGGCACGCCGGTAAACTGAGGGAATCCTTTTGCTGCCCAACCATTAAACACCCAACGACAAGTAGGGATTGATCTCAACGCCCAATCCAGTCGCCGGAATGTTCAATAGAATCTTGCGCTCTGCGAGAATTCCAACCATTCCCGCATTGTCCGTGCAAAACCCCTGATCCGCTAGGCACAGCTTTAAGCCATGTTTTTGGCAGTGTAATTCCAACTCACTCCGAAGGAGTCGGTTGCACGTGACGCCACCGGAGGCCGTGACACATCCGACCTGCAAACGCCTCGCAGCCCGCACTGTTTTCGTCACCAATACTTCAACGATCGCGGCTTGCGCACTTGCACATAAATCACGCAGACCAGAGGCAGATTCAAGCACTGCTGGATTATCCCTGATGAAATAACGAACAGAGGTTTTCAATCCACTGAAACTAAAATCATCACTCGCAGATTGCAGTAATGGCCTCGGGAACGAATGAGCAGAAGAATTACCTCCACTCGCGAGGCGTTCCAAAGCAGGTCCACCCGGGTAAGGAAGCCCGATGAGTTTCGCAATTTTATCAAAACATTCCCCTGCTGCATCATCCACCGTGGAACCCAGCACGATGTGATCTTGCTCTGCACGAACATGCGCCAAGATCGTATGACCACCACTCACGATTAAAGAAATAGAAGGTTCAAACTCTTCAAAGCAAGCCCGAGGCGGCGTGCCTTTGATCCAAGGGGAGTATAAATGAGCCTCATGATGATTAATTCCGTAGAGTGGTTTTCGTAAAACAAACGCCATGGCTTGGGCCGCCTGAAACCCGATCATCAACGCGCTCGGCAACCCTGGTCCTTGAGTCGCGGCGAACGCATCAATATCCTCCGGTCCTACACCCGCTCGCGCCATCGCCTCTCCAGCCACTGAATGAAGGTTGCGCAAGTGTTCTCGACTGGCTAATTCCGGAACCACACCGCCGTACTCCTCATGCAATTTGATCTGAGAAGCGACAACATTCGTCAACACGACACCGTTCTGAACCACAGCGACGCTCGTTTCGTCGCAAGAGGTCTCGATGGCCAACAGCATCATTGTGCTGCCATTTTGCCGGTTCCTCGCCGGGCGGAATCCGCTCGATCACGAAACATCACCATCCCCTTTAGAAAATCGTTCGCTCGATCCAATTGAATATCTTTAACATTCCGCAGGCGTGTCTGTTGAGCCTCATCAAGATTCTCAAGACCCCCAGTCAACCTTCTCAGATAAAGTGCCTCCTCCTCCTCTTGGGTGGTTGGAATAATGCTATCCGGCTTGATGCCCTTTTCATGAATCACTTTATGACTTGGAGTATAATATTTCGCAGTCGTCAAGCGCAGTGCCGAGCCGTCTTGAAGCGGCAGAATGCTTTGCACTGATCCTTTGCCAAAAGTCTGCTCCCCCATGATGTAGGCTCGTCCCAAATCTTGTAAACATCCTGAAACAATTTCCGAAGCCGATGCACTCCCGTTATTAACCAAAATAACAATCTTCACCTTGGGAAACTCATCTCGACCCGTCGCTCGGTATTCCTCAGATTTCACACGAGCCGCACGCCCTTCCGTCGAGACAATTAATTGCCCTCGCGGTAGAAACATTTCGCACACTTTGACTGCTTGATCGAGCAAACCGCCCGGGTTATTACGTAAATCCAACACGAGACCACTCATACCTTGGCTACTCAGTTTTTTCAGCGCGGCTTGCAAATCGCGGGATGTTTGCTCCCCAAATTGTGTCAGCCGGACATAACCAATTTTATTCTCCCCTAACGGAAACTCCCCCCGATTATTGACATCCTTCACTGTGGCAACCTTGATCACAGCCCGTGTCAGCTTAAAGTCCTTTGGCTCAGTCCAAGTCGGGCGTGCGAACGTGATAGTCACATCAGAATCTGGCTCACCGCGCAACCGTTTCACGGCCTCACCCATCGTCACCTTTTCAGTTCCTCGACCATCAATCTTAACAATTTTGTCCCCAGTCAAAATCCCAGCTTTGTAAGCAGGCGTATCCTCCATCGGAGCCACCACCGTCAGGACTCCATCTCGAAGCCCCACCACAATTCCAACACCACCAAACGCCCCCTCCGTGTCATTTTTCAAATCCGTGTACTTCACCGGTTCCATGAATTCACTGTGGGGATCAAGTGTGCTGATCATCCCCCGGAGTGAGGAGTAAATCAGATCTTGATAGGTCAGATCAGCACCATCCACATAGTCCTGACGGACACGCTCCAAAACGCGCATGAATAGTTCAACGTGAGAATACACGTTCTCTTTCTCAGCCGCTTGGGCAGAACTCAAATAAATCTGAGCTCCGACAAACAAATTCAACCCCAAAACCGTAATCAAGAGAATATACAGAAGGCGTTTCTTCATAAACTTCGTCCTAACCTAGTGGCTGAAATGAGGATTGGCAAGTTGCAGTCAAAACGGATTGAGAGCGGCAAGCTCCTTTGGGTTCGATCCTTAGAAGTAACCCGTACCCTTATAGCCTCTAACGCTGACCAAGCGTTTAGAGGCTTCTCTAACGAGAGTACCCTCGAGTGTGTGATGCAGACATT
>WBXJ01000190.1 GCA_008933045.1 Verrucomicrobiota bacterium | reverse complement strand
GCCCGACCTCGTGAAGCAGGCACTTTTCAATAGCCTAGGCGACCGTGTGATAGACGCGAAGGTGCTGGAGCTTTTTGGAGGGAGCGGCGCACTCAGTCTTGAGTCGATCAGTCGAGGTGCCATCGGCGCGGTGTGTGTCGAGCTTTCACCTCGACATGCGCGAATGATCACTAAAAATGCGACCTCTATTGGCCTCGATCCCAAATTGTTTGAATTACGGACTCAGGATGTTTTTGTTGCGGTCCCTCAACTACGTTTGGCAGGCCGCACGTTCGATCTGATTCTAGCCGACCCACCCTACGGCGACAAAAACGTCGGGCGACGCTCGACTTCCTTTGCGCAAAAGCTCCTAGACCTCGAAGTGCTCACGGGTCTGCTCACACCGGGAGGCCGCCTCTGCCTTGGTCATAGCAAACGAGATTCCCTTGAAGTTCCCGCCTTCTGGAACGAGGTTAAAGTTCTCAAGCACGGGGATTCGCTTTTTCGAATCCTAGAAGCCAGTGTGACGCGATCAGAGACGTGAGCCGATCTTTTCTCAAAAAATTTATGCCGCTCGTAGGAATTACTTCCCTACTTTCGCTGCCTATCCGCGCCGAGGAATTACAGAAAACCTTGGAGCACGCTGTCGCAGCCACCGTACAGGAGTTTAAAGCGAAGAACTTCAAGAGCGATCAGATTGCGGTGACAGTGCGCGTGCTTCGTGAGGGGCACGAGGAGCAGGCTGCTTTTCGGGGCAACGAACCGATATACCCCGCGAGTGTCGTCAAATTATTCTACCTCGTTACGGCCCATCAGTGGATGGAGGATCAAACCATCAAGGATACTCCTGAATTACGTCAGGCCCTGCGCGACATGATTGTCGATTCTTCCAATGATGCGACCCATTATGTGCTCGATATTTTGACGGATACTGTGAGCGGGCCGGAGTTGTCCGCACCTCAAATGGCGATGTGGATTCTGAAGCGAAACGCCGTCAATCGCCACTTTGCGAAACAAGGTTATCAGGGAATTAATGTTAATCAAAAGCCTTGGTGCGAAGGTCCCTATGGGCGGGATCGCGTTTTTGTCGAGGGACCACCCAGTAACCGGAACGCTTTGACGACTGACGCTGTTGCGAGATTGATGGCGCAAATTGTAACGGGAAAAGCTGCGACTCCAAAACGAAGCGCGGAAATGATGGAACTGCTTCAACGCGATCCATTCTCCAAGGCAATCGACCCTGAGGATCAAGCCCATGGATTCACAGGACTAGCTCTGAAACCCGGAGCGAAGCTGTGGTCCAAAGCGGGATGGACAAGTAGAACCCGACACGATTCGGCGTATGTGGAATTGTCCAATGGTGTCCGCGTTGTGCTCGTTATTTTTACGATAGACCAAGCCAACGAACGAGGCATCCTGCCAGCACTTTGTAAACGGCTGTTTGAAAGGTTGGAGAGTTCTCCATAAATCACTCAGGATAATCATTGATGAAACCGAATTAGAGATCGGTTGAAGCCAATGAAAAAACGTTATGAAATGGTATGTCGGAGCATTGAAAAAGTACGCCGTGTTCGACGGAAGAGCGAGACGGCGAGAGTACTGGATGTATTCCCTCTTCAACCTTCTCATTTACTGCGCGGTCGCTGTTGTTGATAGGGTTTTGGGTTTATCAGGAATTCTAGATATCCTTTATATCTTAGCCACATTCATGCCTGGCCTAGCGTTGAGTGTTCGGCGCCTTCATGACATTGGGAAAAGTGGATTCTGTTTATTGCTTATCGCCATCCCAATCATCGGAGCAATTATGCTTTTGTTCTACGCGTGTCGAGATAGCCAGGCTGGGAATAATGAGTTTGGTGCAAATCCAAAACCTCAGGTGATGTCAGCCTAGTTTTTAGGGTTGTCGTCGGAATTTTTCTAGAAAGGCGTCGAGCACGTCTTTCGCTTGCGGGATTTTTAGCCAAGTGAGCAGGGCGAAATAGACCCCGGTGGCGAGGGCGATCGGCAGGAACACTGTGAGAAACCTTACGACCAAACCTGCATCTCCAAAGTAGGCTTGGCAGCCCCAAGCGGAACCCCAAGCCACGACCCCTGCCGCGGTGGCGCAGGTCAACATCTGACCTAGTTGTGGTAGCAACTCTCTGAAGGTCAGCTTCGGTAGTTTCCTGCGCAAGGCATAGATCAGCAGGTAGACGTTAAACAAACCGCTCAGCGTATTGGCTACCCCCATGCCGCCTTGTTGGAATGTGGGGATGAGGATGATTCCAAAAATAATATTGAGGACAAGGCACACGCTACTGATTTTCATTGGAGTTTTTGTATCTCCTAACGCATAGAAGGCGCGAGCGGTGACGTTATTAAGGGAGAACGCGATCAATCCTGGTGCAAGGCAAGCGAGAGCAATGCTAGATCGGTAGGTATCCATGGCCGTGAATTTTCCGCGCTCGAATAGCAGGCGCACCATTGGTTCTGCCAGCACCAAAAGAAGCATGCCCGCAAGTAAATTGATCAGGAAGAGGTAACCCACTCCCTGTGTCAGGGTGTTGCGGAATTCAGGAAATTTTTTCTCAGATGCCAATCCTGATAGGGTCGGAAGAAGGTAGGTAGCGAGTGAGATGCCGAAGATGCCTTGAGGAAACTCCATTAGCCGCACGGCAGCATCGAAAGCGGCAACAATCGAATTATCGGTCTGCCAAGCGATGGCTTGTGTGATGACGACATTGAGTTGAAAGGCAGCAACTCCCATCATTCCAGGGATCATATTACGAACAACTGCTTTAACGGTCGGATCCTTCCAAGGACTGACCCAACGCAGTCGGAACCCTTCTCGGTAAAGCGTGGGGAGTTGGTACGCGGCTTGAATTATCCCCGCCAGCACCACAGCACCGGCGAGCACATAAATATGTTCTCGGAGGCTATTGCCAAAATGAGGAGCGACTAACAGCACGGTAGCAATGAGTATAACATTGAGAACCACGGATCCCATCGCAGGGACGAAGAAGTGGCCACGAGCATTGAGCATCCCCATCAACACAGCCGCAATGCAGATAAAAATGAGGTACGGAAACATCACTCGCGATAAGCTGAGCATGTACTCGGTATTCGGACGAAGGATCGAGGTGAAACCCGAGTTGCCAATCCAAATTGCCGCCGTCAGTCCAAGGATTACCACGCCGACAAGCAGACTGGAAACAATGACGAGACCCGAGATCACAGCGTTTGCCGCTCGCCACATCTCTGGTTCGCTTGAGTTTTTTTCTTTGTCTTTGAAAATCGGAATGAAGGCCGCCGTCAAGGCCCCTTCGCCTAGGAGCCGCCGGAAGAGATTGGGGAGCATCAACGCTAATCGAAAGGCTCCGGCCTCAGCACCCGCGCCCATAAAGGAGGTGTAAACCATTTCTCGCACCAGACCCAGGATCCGACTCAGGAAGGTGGCGATTCCCATCGCTCCGGCGGACTTCAGCATTTTTGACATGCAGGGAGCTCCTCCGGTTGGGATTGACGGTAGTGGACGATGGAAAAATCCGTGGTGTCGGCAAGGATGGCTACTTTTTCAAAACGACTTTCGAACGCCGGAAAAAATGTGTCTCCTTCAAAGGTTTTTTTCAATTGCGTGAGATAAAGATCTGAACAATACGGGAGGAGTTGAGCGTAGATTTCAGCGCCGCCGCAGACAAAAACTTGGCGATCTTCCTGTGCCCAGTCGCGAGCACGCCAGTCACTGAGGGTCTCAACGCCCAAGGAGCTAAAGCCGCTGCGGCTGAGAACGACGCTGGTGCGATTGGGTAGCGGACGGCCAATCGACTCAAAAGTGCGCCGCCCCATGAGCAAGACATGCCCTGTGGTCTTTTGTTTGAACCATTTAAAATCTTCCGGCAGATGCCAAGGAATTTGGTTGCCGCATCCGATCACGCGGTTCTCGGACATCGCGGCGATGGCTTGAAAATATTTCACAGGCGAAAAAACGAGACTCAAACCGCGATCGGAGCCTTGATGGCTGGGTGGGGGTCGTAGAGAGCGAGAGTAAAATCTTCGTAACGGAAATCGTGGATGTTTTTAATGACGGGGTTGAGCGTCAGGGTGGGCAAGGGACGTGGTTCTCGGCTGAGTTGCAAACGGGCCTGTTCCAGATGGTTGCTGTAAAGATGCAGGTCACCAAAGGTGTGAACAAAGGTGCCCGGTTTCAGACCGCAAACTTGCGCCACCATCAGTGTCAGGATGGCGTAGGAGGCCACATTAAATGGAACCCCGAGGAACAAATCCGCACTCCGTTGGTAAAGTTGGCAACTTAACTCACCTTCTTGCACGTAAAACTGGAAGAGAGCGTGACAGGGTGGCAACGCCATCTGCTCGATCTCCCCCACATTCCACGCGCTTACAATGTGACGGCGACCATCAGGATTTTTTTTGATCTGCGCGATCACCTGATCAATTTGATGAATCGCCGGTCCATCAGCCGTCCGCCAGTCGCACCATTGCGCCCCGTAGACACGTCCAAGGTTCCCCTGCTCATCCGCCCACTCGTCCCAGATGGTGACTCCGTTTTCCTTCAGATATCTAATGTTCGTTTCACCCCGCAAAAACCACAGGAGTTCATAGATGATCGATTTCAGATGCACCTTCTTCGTCGTGACCAACGGGAATCCGTGTTGGAGTGGAAATCGAGTCTGAGCTCCAAAGACAGAATAGGTGCCCGTGCCTGTGCGGTCGGCTTTGAATTTCCCCTGATCTAAAACAAGACGAAGCAGATCGTGATACGGCTTCATGGTGACGATTTCTTAGGCTTGGATAGTTCCACTCTCTTGAGCTTAAGATCAGTGGCCACCTCGTCGAGAAAAACCGAGACGAGCCGCCTGAGGTGACTTTGTTCTCGGTGCAGTAACCAAACCATGACCGGCAGTGTGAGCAGGATCAACCAGAGCCACCAAATCTCGGATCCAACCAGCCCAATAATGACGATCTCCAGTCCAATCATCGCCCAGAGGAGGGTCTTTGCGAAAAGTGTCCAAGCCGTCTGCAACCGGCAACGGAGCAGTTGCTTTCCTTGGCCGAGAAACTCGGCGACGGTTGTCATCTGTAAATGAGTGAATGCGCTGCCAAAGATTTCGACATCAAACCGGTTCCACCCAGTGTCCGTTTTGTTCTGCCAACCCCGCTGATCAAGCTGTTCCAGCACCACTGAAAGAAATTCCAATCGATCCAGCCCGGAATCGTTCCAATACTCCACCTCACGAAAGGAAAGGCCACTGTCTTCGCGCAAGGCGGACTCGAGATTCTCCCGCCGCGTCAACCGAGAACGTGGCACATTCAAGCTGCGCTTATAGCGTGCCCACCCGCGCACGATGGGTTGGAGGAAAAAGAGAAGAGCCACCAACGTCCTCGAGCCTGGACGCCGTTGATTTCTGGGAATATCTGCCTGCCAAGCGGCTGCAACGCACACCCCCATTGGCAACAAAATGCTGGCAATGGCCGTTGGGATGAGTGTTCGGAATAAAACCGCCAAGACTATTAACGGCAGAGTGAT